>CBDTZI010000044.1:0-13097 GCA_965364865.1 uncultured bacterium
CAATCAGATAAATATCTAAATCTCCAGGGCTATCAGCGAAGAGGCCGGTGAGATCAAGTTCGATTGATGCAATGTCTGGAATGTTGGGAGCATCCATAAACAACGAAAAGATACCAACACCATTATTGCTTATTTCTCCCCCAGCATCCGTGAAGGAAAAGGTATTGCCGGGATCACCGGCCCAAGTTGTCGAGCTCACTAGGAAACCTAAGATGAGCGCTTTGAATATCGCGCGCCTCATTCTTCTATCCTCCCCAATATATTGTTTGGTAGCAACACTAATTACCCCTGACTCATCAATTTAAAGAAACTTAACCCCCTCCTGGTGGGCTACCTTTCTTCGCGGATAACACCGCAACTCATACTTCACTCCAGAGTATAGGGGAGTCGATCCAGTACATCAAGCCTGAAAATTCAGATATTTCCAGATTCACATTGGTTGTAAAGTGACACTTTCCTCGGGTGTGATGGTCCAATACGCATATATCTATTCCCAACGGAATAATGTGAAGGTTATCAGAACTTCAATCAATGGGTATAGCTCTTTGATCATCAAAATTGTAGCTATTTGGGGCAATGTAGACCTCCAGAACGGTTGAACGTGTGGGTTTAGAGTGCTAAAGTGGGTTGTAGGAATTGATCTTTATTCATGGGGGTATACCTGATTCAGGTGGGGCCGAAGTCGTCACTGACCATGCAGTGATTCAGGGGAGACACAGCCCAACTCGAAAATTGGCTTTACAATCCGACGAGCAAAACAGAAACGCTCAAATTTCCATTTGAGTGCGGGGACATTGTGAAAAGTTTATTCAATAACCAATCGTCATCTAAACGGTCGTTTATATACCTATTCGGTTGTGTTCTTTTGTCATTGGCCGGGTCGAGCACACTCTATGGCGATGATCAAGGTCATGTTGAAACCTGGAAAATCAAAGAGGGTTCTTTCATCCTTCAGGTTCAATCGGAAGTGTTGCGAGAGCATGGACTACAACTAACACTGTTGCGGGCGTCCAACGCGCAAAACTCGGATCATTCTTCATCAATCACAATCCAGGTATCCGCAGGTTCGACGGTTGATGTTGAGGTGATCGGAAGACAATTTCTCATTGTTGACGCCGATATTCAATTCGATCAATCCGTTCATTTACACAATCAATGGCTCATGCGTGATTTACATCAATTGTTGTTGACCCACTCCCCTACCGAAGAATTAATCGAGTTTGCATTGACCGGCCCTGCGGGTGGGCGAAATGATGGTATTGTTTTTCAGGCCGCCAATTTTCGTTTCGATCCTTCTGGCCGAACTTTGGTCATTGATTCCGAGACTCTCGTCCTCACTCATGGCCTGGCGAATAAAATTAATCGTAAATCCCTGGGACGCACCTCGTTAGGTAGTGTTTTGTTTCGAGCGTCGCTTGAGCGCTACGTTAATGGAGAGTTGATTGCCGCTTTGGATGCTCCCGTTTCTCAATCGGAGGACGCGTCCGTTGCGGGTGTCATCGGCCCGGACGTGATCGCAGCTACGTTGCCTCAAATTAGACGGATGGCCAGCAATTACAGTGTGATCTGCGAAACGTGCCTGGAGTTTCCACTTCCCGGAGATGTTACGGGCTGTGATACCGCGACCGCGGCTCTATGCATGACCGCGTTTGCGATCGCGACCACATCTTGCAACATCGGCGATGAACGTGCGAAATGGATCCAAGAGAATGAGGAACATCCCGTTATCGCACAGAACATGTACCGACTCAAAACGGGACGGTTTGAGCAGATCGGCATGTCGTGGGTGAAGCACGGTTTTTTTGCATTATCGGGTGATTTCTGCGGTGAATGTTTGGATGCTCCAGGGTTGGAATGTGAGGATACTCGTTTACCCTGTCGTTTCGACGCAGATTGTCCCGGCTCCGAATGTGTCGACTTTACAGGAGATGAATTGGGGGTGGGATGCTCCGATCCTTATTCGACCACCTTAAACGGTATGCAAGATGGCTTGGGTCCACGATCGCATATCAATGCGTTTACGGGTGCTTTTACATTTCCGCAATCCCGACCTCCTTACTCCTTTTCGGATGTGCTCGCACGACGTATACAAGTGTTGAACGACGATCTTGATCCGGCCCTTAACGCTGGCGCACAATATTTCGCGGAAGGTCAGTATGTGGCCGCTGATGACGCCTTGGCTGGCAACGGCACAAACAATGTATCGTTTCGCCCCATACTCATTACGAATGTGGGTGTTGAGGACTATAGACCCTCGACCAGTAGTTCAACCCGAGCGGAAAAAGCAGCGATCCAGGCATGGCGTGAAAGCGACAGCTCCGTTGTTGAGTCGATCGTGCAGGTTCCCGGTGAAGGACAGTTCATCCTGGCGGCCAAGTCGTGGCAATTGAACAACGGTCTATGGCGCTACGAATACGCCTTGCAAAACATCAATTCAGATCGGTCCGCCGGATCGTTTACCGTTCCGCTTCCGGTGGGTCATGTGTTGACCAGTGTTGGTTTTCACGACGTAGATACACACAGCGGGGATATCTTTGATTCAACCGACTGGTTCCCCACGATTCTGGCAGAAAAAATCGTCTGGGCCACCACGCCCTATATCTTCGATGCGAACGCCAACGCACTGCGTTGGGGTACTCTTTACAATTTCAGATTCGACGCCAACGTCGCACCTCAACCTGCACCGGTCACGATCGGGCTGTTCAAGCCGGGCGACCCTGCAGAAGTTGTGGTTTCGACGATTGGTCCGGCCAATGGATTAATCGACTGCAACAACAACGGATCACCCGACATTTGCGATCTGGATTGTAGCATCCCAGGGTGTACAGAGCCATGTGGGTTTGCGATTGACTGTAACGGGAACAGTATTCCCGATGACTGTGAACCAGATTGCAACGGAAACACGATCGCAGATTCATGCGATATTTCGAGCGAAACGAGCACCGACTGCAACATCAACCTGATCCCGGACGAGTGTGACATCGCATCGGAAACATCCGAGGATTGCAACACGAACGACCTGCCCGACGAGTGCGAAGTCTTGCCAGATACCGATCAGGACGGCCTCGTCGATTGTTTTGATAACTGTCCGACCGATGGCGGACCGCCAAACGCCTGCGTATGCCCGGACATTGATCGCTGTTGTTTTCCCGGAAATTTGTGCATACAGGATTTTTCACGTAGCGAATGCCTGTCACTGGGTGGCACACCCGATTGCGAATTTTCACCCTGTCGAGAGGGTTGTATTCTTGGCGATTTTGATGCCGACGGCGATATCGACCTCAAGGATAGCCTCAGTTTAATTGAATGTTTTAGCGGTCCATTTACGCTTTTTGAATATGTACAACCTTCCGCAGATTGTTTGTTGCGATTTGATTTCGATGAAGATCTGGACGTGGATAATGCAGATGTAAAAGAATACACGCATATTTTAACCGGTCCAGTTTTTCCGTAACTGATTAGTTTGCAATTTGAATAACGTGTATGATGCACAGGGAAAGAAGAGCTATTATCAATTTATTTACGCGATGGGCATCTTTTACGATGGCGGCCATGGTCTCGCTCGTCGTGTGCGTACTCCCCGTCTCCATACTGGCGGGGGAATTTTCGCCCTGCACATCGGATGTAGAATGTAACGACGACAACGCCTGTACAACGGATCAATGCGTGGATGGCCTATGCGCGATCAATGACATACCCGGCTGTGTGTCTTGCGGGCCACAATACATTTGCCCACCGATTGAAATAGTTTTTCTGATGGACACCTCAGGCTCGATGGTGGATGAGGCGGCTGCGTTGTGTGAAAATATCAATCAAATGGTGACGAATTTATCCGCAGATGGGACCGAAGTGATTCACCATCTTCTGGGAATTACCAGTGACGGGGGTTCTGCCTTTCCGTGTATTTCTGAGAATGTTGTCAATCTTTTAGGTGGTAGTGTTCCGGGTGACGGGTCAAGTTGTCCATTTCCCGATAGCGAATCTTCGTACGAATCATGGGGGCCAGCGACGGCGATCGTGGCACAGTATTACCCCTGGCAACCGCAAGCGGTACGTCTGATTGTTCCGATCAGCGATGAGGGGCCATGCAACGGCAGCCGGCCCGATGGCTGTAACGATCCCGGTGATGATGGTGATTCGATTGATCACGCAATCAACATTGCATTCACCAACCAGGTGGCTGTTTCTCCGATCACGGGTACGGGTGCGACGGAGTGTGTCGTCACATTAGCCACACAGCTGGCCAGTGCTACCGGGGGTATTACAAGAACGACGAACAGCGCGAAGGCGGATTTTCCCCCATCGATCTTGCAAATTTTAATGGATCATTGCGAAGAGGATTTCAACTGCGATGATTTTGATGAATGCACAGACGCGGATGTTTGTAGCGAGGGGATTTGTAAAGGGGTAATCAATTTCGACGACTCGTTCTTCTGCTGTAATCCGTTGAATCGTCAGTTGACCTGGCTTGATGACGAGGTGGAGTGTACCGATGAAATTTGTGATCCCCTGACGGGTGAAGTCACACATATCCAATCTGAGAATGGTACACTCTGTAATGATCAAAATTTGTGCACGGATCAGGATCGATGTTCGGTGGGTGAATGTGCCGGCAGTAACAATTTTGATGATTCCGAATTTTGTTGCAAAGCCACTGATCAATCCTTAACGCTACTCGAAGACGGGGATACCTGTACGGACGATTTGTGTGACAGTAACACGGGATTCGTTACGCATATACTATCCGAAGCAGGCTCCAGCTGTGACGATCAAAACGACTGTACGATTGATGACACCTGTAGTGGAACGGGTGACTGCGATGGAATAGACGTCAATACCATAACATGCAACACAAATGCCGATTGTGAAGGCGGCGTGTGCAATTTTGAAAATGATCTATGCGTGTGTGGAAATCAAGCCGCCGAACTCAGGATCATCACCCCACCACTCCCCAACGCAGAAGACACCTGTTATCCCGTCGGTGAATCTATTTTATATTTGGTCGAGCTGGGCTTTAGCACCGCCCGGGTTACGGGGGGAACTTTTGTCATTAATTACAATCCTAATATCTTACAGTTTATAAGTATTTCCACCGGTCGAAATGTTGATCCGGAATCGTCCTTCCGATTGGAACTGTTTGAAAGCGTCAATGAAATTACGGGTACGATCATCTACTCGGTCGGGATTCAAATTGGGGAATCGGGCGTCACCGGGCCTGTCACGATGGCAGGCATACGATTTGAAATCATCAAACCCTGCTCATCGACATCATTATGTTTTACCAATGAAGGGTCCCTTAAGACAGTGTTAAGTGATGACCAGGGTGCGAGTGTGCCCATCATTCCGCTTTGCTCAGCGGAATTGAGAACGCAATCGGGCTTCTCACCCACGTTAATATGTCCAGGCAGCATTGAAACCAATTTGGATGTCGGTCGTGAAACCTCTGATTACATTTGGGAACCCATTGAAGCTACGAGTGCGTGCGGCGAAATGTTAATCCCCGATTGCGTGGTTTCGCATAACGAGGGTGTAAACATTGATCATCTGCTGACTGCGGGTGGTGAATTTTCAAGCGGAGTGTCACAGTTTGCCTGCACGATTTCAGATGGCTGTGGTCAAAGCGCTTCTTGCGAATGGAGTGTAACGGTACATCCTGTACACACCCTCGAAATCGATCTGGAATTATCACCGATTATCAGCGACTTACATCAACCGCTCAAGCGATGCATTGAGTTTCATTTTATAGATATCTGTTTCCATTCGTCACTGGTGATCGAAAAGGAAATCGACTTCGGCCTGCCGTTTAATTTTACGGGTAACGCCAATAAGATTCAGCTGGAAATCCCTGCGGGGTCCTATCAATGCGTGACCGCGCGCGATCCAAAACATACGATTCGATCCAGTTCCGACATGGAAGTGGTGGATGGCCATTACAAAGCACGATTCAGCGGTGATCCGGCTCTTGGCGGTAACTGGTTGAAGAACGGAAATCTGGACGGCAACAACGTGATCGACATTGTCGACTTCAGTATTCTGCTGAGTGAAGCCGGTATGAATGTTGACCCTGATACGTCCTGCGGCCTGCAAGAGGTCCACGCCGATTTGAACGGTGATGGGATGGTTGATCAGATTGATCAGGATATGATATCCGCGAATTTCCTGGGTATCGATCAACCCACCTGTTGTTCGGATAATGGTGGTGAGGGAACAACAAGCTCGGGACCACTGACAGAAATATCATTCTACGAACTGGAAGGTATGGGCCTGTATGGCCTGGAAAAATATGACGCAGATGGAGATGGTATGCTTTCCATGTCAGACCTGAGTCGCCGTAATCTTTCAAGGATTCAACCCGTAAAGAAAACGTCCAGAAGTTCAATCCGCCAGCTCAATACTTCAGTACGACGTATCAGACAGTAAGTTTTCAATTCCTGACTAATGACGCCTTAACCCTGCGATGGGGAATGTAAGTTGTGTAGTCACTCTCTTTAAAATAACTACTCTAAGTTCGTGAAAAATAAGACACATGAAAATTTTCGACAATTGGGTTATCATTGAGTGTGCCTGACGAATATGGTATGGGTTGGCCTCAAAGGAGCCGTGACATGAAAACATGTTTATTTACCACTCTTGTTACTATCGCAATGATATCTACGGCTCCAGCATCGGAGCCGCCCTCAAAAGCGGGAATAAGGACACTACATACCCGTCCGTTACTCTTAACAGGTGGCGACATTGTTGACTCTTCAAACGAAAAAATCTTACATGGTTATGATTTACTTGTAGTCGGTCATCATATCAAACGAATCGCACTCTCGGGCACAATTGGTGCCGCTCACGCCAGACGTATTGATGTGAGCGGATTAACTTTATCGCCGGGCCTGATTGATCTTCATTCGCATTTACTTCTACATCCCTACGACGAAACCTCGTGGAATGATCAAGTACTCAAAGAATCGCTGGAACTTCGCACCATACGCGCGGTCGTAGCTGCCCGTGACACAATCACAGCAGGTTTCACCACACTGCGCGATCTGGGTACAGAAGGAGCTGGTTACGCTGACGTCGCTTTGCGAGATGCCATTGATCAGGGAATCATTACCGGGCCTCGTATTTTCGCCGTAACACGTGCGCTTGTAGCTACGGGTTGCTACGGACCCTCCGGATTTGATCCTCGATGGGACGTTCCCAAGGGTGCTCAAGTGGCAGACGGTGTTGACGGTGTACGCAAAGCCACACGCGAACAGATCGCAAACGGTGCCGACTGGATCAAAGTCTACGCCGATTATAGAAGAAAACCGGGTATTACAACGGCCACTTTTTCTCAGGAAGAACTCAACGCCATAGTTCACGAAGCCAATACAGCCGGTCTACCCGTAACTGCTCACGCAACCATTGACGAAGCCATTCGCCGAGCGGTAATCGCCGGTGTCGACACGATTGAGCATGGTTACGATGCGTCGGAAAACATTCTTACGCTGATGCGCGATCGCGGCGTGGTGTTATGCCCCACCCTCGCTGCGTCCGAATCGATGGCCCGTTATTCAGGGTGGTCCATGGGTCAACCGGACCATCCTCGAATCATCAAAGCCAAAAATTTGATGAAGCGCGCATTAAGGGTTGGCGTTGTAATTGCAAATGGCAGTGATGTCGGCGTGTTTTCTCATGGTGATAATTTGCGCGAGCTGGAGCTGATGGTTGAATACGGGATGAGCAATATCCAAGCATTTCAAAGCGCTACATCAATCGCAGCCAGCGTATTAGAGCAATCAAAATTGCAAGGCGGATCGAAAGGCAATGGACGCAAGCTGGGAAGATTACATGAAGGGTTTTTGGCGGATATAATCGGGGTCAGGGGAAATCCACTTACCAACGTCTCCGTATTACAAAACCCCTCATTGGTCATTAAAGATGGCGACGTTATCGTTCACCCTTCGATTGACGATTGATCCCCGTTGAAAAACAGGCATCGATAAATCACAACATGGGCGGTAAATCTTTTTCGCCGTTGATAAAAACAAATCACAGATCGCAAAATAAAAATAAAATTTTTCTTGCCACGGCTATGGTGGATCGGTAGTATCGCGCCCGTAAATGGATCATGACTGGATGTAGCAAGTTAACGACTACCCAAGACGGTTAAATAATCCCTCGGATCGGGAGGCTGGTAACTTTTAATATGGATCGTGAAGCCAAAATTGAAGAACTTCGCAAGTTAAGAGAGCAAGTCTCACAACTTGAGGGTGATTTACACGACTCGCCCAGCATGGAGGCTGAGGTTTCGGGGCAACAGCCTGTCACACACGGCGGACGCGCAGCCTGGGCTCCACAAACCTATTACACCACCTATCACATTCTTGCAGGAATGGTGCTGGGATTTATTGGAGCTGCAACCAGCTTGCTCTTTAACATCGTCGGCGCCGCAATGGTGGGTGAACATCCTCTACAACTCATTCGCGTCTATTTGACTTTCCCACTGGGTGAAAAAGCCCTGGAGCTCGACAGCGGGTTCGCCCTGGCGGCGGGCTGTTGCTTATATCTGGGCACGGGCATGTTCGGCGGAATACCATTTCATTTGATTCTCAGCCGGTATTTTGATGACAGCTCTGCATCCAAACGATTCTTCGTTGCGACGGCGCTGGGAATCGGCGTCTGGTTGATCAATTATTACGGCATTATTATCTGGTTACAGCCCATGCTAATCGGCGGCAATTGGATTGTGGAAGAAATTCCCATGATCGTAGCTATAATGACTCATCTGATTTTTGCGTGGACGCTGCTGCTGGTAGAACAATGGGGACGCTTTACGGCGCCAGCTATACAAAATGTGGAGGCGAAGAGTTAATGCGCAAGCTTCGGGCGATCCTTTCCTGCCTACTGATTACTGTAATGTTGACGGGTTGCGGCTCGGACGGTGAAAAAGATGTGGATACTTCGCGTTCATCCGAATTTGGTTTCCAGCAAAGTGTGCCCACCTTTTTAGTTGAAAAAGGTGAGGAGGCATACAAGATTTATTGCATCGGTTGTCACGGCGATGCGGGTGACGGCCTGGGAGGCGCGGCGGTTTTCTTAAATCCCAAACCGCGTAATTTTCAAGTTGGCAATTTCAAATTCAGCTCGACGCGAGCGGGTCAGCTACCTACGGACGAGGATTTACGCCACACGATTTTGCAGGGATTAAAAGGCAGCGCCATGCCGTCGTTTCCGTTTCTCTCCAG
The DNA here is from genome assembly GCA_965364865.1 of uncultured bacterium. Classification (GTDB taxonomy): domain Bacteria; phylum Planctomycetota; class Phycisphaerae; order UBA1845; family UBA1845; genus CBDTZI01. The sequence goes on from CBDTZI010000044.1 coordinate 9,219, forward strand.
GCAGACCATCACCGCGTTGATTTCTTATGTCAAAACTTTTTCACCAAAATGGAAGGATCGATCGCCAGCCACCGCGATCCCCATTGTTGACGACCCCTATCGATCCTTGAAGGATAAATCGCAGGCGATCGCCAGAGGTGAAGCGGTCTATCACGGCTTCGCGACTTGCTGGACGTGTCATCCATCTTACGTTAATCAGGAAAGAATCAATGTACATTTAACGGCGATGGAAAATCCCACACGCGATCGGTTTCGAGAGGGTCTGTTTGAGTCCGAAGGAAAGATGAACTCGGAAAACGAACTTATTTACCCGCCCGATTTTCGGCGCGATTTTGTTCGTGCCTCTGCGGATATTTTTGTTTTGTATCGATCGATCTCCGCAGGGATTACGGGCACCGCGATGCCCACCTGGGTGGATTCGTTTGAAATCGCCAGCGAAAAGAATCCGAACGACATGCTTATCACGCGTGCTGATTTGTGGGCGATGGCCTATTACATTCAGGATTTAATCAAACAACGACCAGTCAAATATGCTCAGAGTGAGGTCAAGGTGCGCAACCGACCCCGACCCATTTATCTGCACGGGGCACCGACTGTTCAGGTCACACCCGAGTCGGAAATTGAAGATGAAGAAGCGGAAGAATTTTTCGAGGATGAGTAATCCATGACCCAGGCAACGTCCACTACAATCAACACGCCCGATTTTGCCCTTACGAAGGGTCTGGTCAACGAAAAAATTGTGTTGTGGTATTTTATTGCCAGCCTGGCGTATTTACTCATCGCCATGCTCGCGGGATTTTTGTTCTCGTTGCAGCTTTTGCAGAGTTACCCTTTCGCGGGCATTGAAATTATGTCGCCGGGTCGCTGGCGATTCATACACACCAATGGCGTTGCTTACGGGTTTATTGCCAATGCGTTTTTGGGTGCACTCCACTGGGCGATCCCTCGACTGACCTATCGACCGGTGCTGAGCAAAAAACTTTCCTGGTTTATTCTGATTGCGTGGCAGGTGATCGTGTTGACCACGGTGGCTGGATTGTTAGCCGGTCACGCACAGGCGGTTGAATGGGGCGAGACGCCGGTCTACGTTGATCCGTTGGCTTTGCTTGGTTTGATTTTAGTCGCCATCAATTTCCTACCCTCCATTTTTTCGATGAAGGGTCCGATGTATGTCTCGCTCTGGTATTTCATCGCCGCGTTTGTCTGGACGGTGTTGGTTTATGCCATGGGCAATTTTATTCCTCAGTATTTTGTAGGCGGCTCGGCTTCGGGTGCGATTATCGGTTTGTTTATTCATGATCTGGTCGGCTTGTTCGTCACGCCGCTCGGTTGGGGATTGATGTATTACTTCGTGCCGATCATTTTGAAAAAACCGATCTGGAGTCATGGCCTGTCGCTGGTGGGCTTCTGGGGGTTGGCGTTTTTCTACCCGCTCAACGGGATCCACCATTTTCTCTATAGCCCGATCCCCATGTTCCTGCAATACGGTGCGGTCATCGCCACGATCGCGGTCGAACTGGTGGTCACCACCGTCATCATTAATTTCTTCGGCACTCTCAAAGGCCGTGGTGATATGCTCAGAACAAACTTACCCATGCGGTGGTTTTATATCGGCATGGTGTTTTACTTTACGACCTGTTTGCAATGTGCGTTTCAGGTCACGCTGACCTTCCAGAAAATTATTCACTTTACCGATTGGGTCGTCGGCCACTCACACCTGGTGATGTTCGGCGTGTTTGGTTTTTGGATTTTGGGCATCATGACCCACCTGCTGCCACGATTGCTCGGTGCAACAGGCTGGTATCGACCGAGTTGGAACGCCTGGCATTTCTGGCTGACCGGCATCGGCATGTTGGTCATGTTCTTTGATCTGATGATCGCGGGTTTGATTCAGGGTTTCATGTGGCGCGACCTCGCTCCGTGGGAAACAACGATCATCGCTTCCACTCCGTTCTGGTTGATCCGAACGCTATCCGGCGTGATGATTATCATAGGTCAGTTTATGTTTGTGTATAACATTCTGATGACGGCTATCCACAAACACACGGTGGAGCCTGCGTCTCGTTTTGAAAATGGACTATCTTCATCGTCGACGGCGACCGCGTAGGAAACATTTGATAGTAAAAGTAGTTGAGTTATGTTTGAATCGAAATCAGGAATCTTTCTCATAGCCGGGCTGTTCTTTTTCGCGTTGTCCTTCGTGGTGATGGGCGTGCTCCCGTGGACGATGTACCTTGATCAACCGGAAAAGACGCTGATGCAATTGGCCGAGGAAGGGATAACGCACGAATTTATTGATCTGGCGGAGCGTTACCCTGAACAGTTCGCAGCGTATTTCCCAGCCGGACCGAATACGGCGTCTTATGCGGAGGCGTTGGATCGTGGTCACAAAATTTATATCGCGGAAGGCTGTTGGCATTGCCATTCCCAGCAGATTCGACCCGTATCAAACGAGGATTTACGCTGGGGTCCGGTTTCTCATGCACGAGAGTATCAAAATGTGTTGCAAAGACCTGTGCTGTTCGGGACGCGTCGCGTGGGTCCGGACCTGATTCGTGAGGCGGCCCGTCGCAGCAACGACTGGCACGTCGCTCATTTTTATAAACCGACCCACGTCTCCCCCACTTCCGTCATGCCGGAGTATTCCTGGTATTTTGATGATGACGGCTATCCAAACAAAGATGGAATGTCGCTGATCACCTACATACAATGGCTGGGTAGCTGGCTGGAAGAATATCCCTACTTCGAAGGGGAAGGTCCGGAAGGCCCGAAGGAACGATCCGCCAAGCAGGATACAGTGGATCCGAATGAAATGGACGGCACATAAATGACACATCCAGAAGCCATGCCAAAACCTGAATCTCGCACAAAGACCATCGTGCTGTGGTTTGTCGCATTGGGAATTTTGATTCCGGGCGGTTACGGCTTTATCGAAAAATTGATCCAGTTTATTCGCACCTTTTATACGGAGGAGGGTGGCGGTTTTACGATTATTCCGATCACGAATTACCTGATCATGGCCAGTGGATTTTTCTGCCTGTTGATGTGGGCGATGATGCGGGGCATGTTTCACGACATCGAAAAACCAAAATACACCATGCTTGAACGCGAACTGGCTTTGCAGGATCAGGAGCGGGCATGGGAAAAAATAGAAATGCAAGAAAAAGGTTCACGATAATGCCGGAACATCCCAACACCTCGGTGGAAGAAGATTCGAGATTCCACACCTACACCACCCACCGAATTCCCTGGTACGTTCGCGTGATGTGGATCGGCTTCTGGATCGGGTGCATCTGGTATATCATCAAATTCGCCATTCCGATGGCTCGTAATTATTTTTGATGTTTATACCTACTAGATACACGGGTAAATAAATTTTCCCATGCCACCCCGGATTGGATATTTTTATCAAGCAACGATTCCGTGTATGAACTAGCCACTGTCTTTACATTAGGCTTGCTCTCTTCCGCACACTGTGTGGGGATGTGCGGCGGATTTGCAGCTACCATCGGGGCTACCGCAAAGAATTTTCGCGCAAATCTGTCACGGCAACTCATCTATAGCGTCGGTCGTGTATTTACTTATGTGTTTCTCGGCGCCTGCGGTGGGTATGTGGGGTTACGGCTTTCGGGTTACCAGAACGAACTTGTAACCATACAACAAATTTTTTCCGTGGTCGCCGGCGTGGTTATGATTCTCGTCGGCGCCTCGGTGTTGGGTTTGATTCGGTTGCGCTGGTTATCGATGAGCGGGCCATGCGGAATGTTCATTCCCATGTTCAAACACTATTTAGAATCGAAAAACGTGATCGGCTTTTTCCTGGCGGGAATCGCCAACGGATTTTTACCCTGCGGCCTGGTCATCGCTTTTTTAGCCAAA
>CBDTZI010000045.1:0-12981 GCA_965364865.1 uncultured bacterium
TGCGCGTGATGGTCATTCTATTGGCCGTTGGGATGGCATGGAATTTCACTCACGCAGCCAGGCTCCATCATCGCGAATCGCCCGGGGCGGCTCCGGCTTCGCTCATTTACGAGGGTCAGGTGCCCGGCTTTGAATATCTCGACACGATCAATAATAAACTTCCCGTTGACGCACACCTGTTAGTCGTTGGAGACGCTAAGGCCTTTTATTTTCAGCGTAAGGTGGATTATTGCGTCGTGTTTAACCGCGATCCATTTGTAGAAATCATTGAATCCGCCGATGACATTCAACACGTCATGGACTGGCTACACGAAAAAGGGTATACGCACCTATTGGTCAATTGGAGTGAGGTAAGACGTTTATCGCAAACGTATGGCTACTCATCGCTGATCGAGCCGGGACTGTTCGATCACCTGCAAAGTCATGGCCTGCGTCTTGAAGAATCTTTTCCGCATCCGGCTATCAACACGCGATATATAGAGCTTTATTCCATCCCGTAAATCATTATGGGCAAAGAATAGGTCCGCCCAACGGATAGACAACACCCAACCAGGCATCCACACACTTCAGGATATCCGCAATTTCAACGGCTTGATTGGGCAAACGTGGTTCCAGATCGCCCAACGCCACGGAAATATCGTTACTTCCCAACCACTTATCCACCAATGCAAGAACATCCGAGATGCTCGGCTGTGCTGAACCGCCCTTTGTCGCAAAGGGATCTTTCACATCACCCCAATCCCCAGTAGCCACAACCAGCGGTGTATCCGTCACACACGAATCGATGCAGCCCAATGGAATTGCACGAACTTCGTATTGCGCATCCGGAATGATAGCCGTGCCGGTGATGTGAAGCAGTGACACATCAGACCAGTCTCGAAAAACCGGGTCGCATGTCAGAAGAGAAACCCTGGAAACGGTTAATGGGTCATCCAACTCAACGACATCAAACGGTTCGTCGACCCAATAGGTTTCACCCTGCGTGGATTCATAGGGTGACGGCATGGTCAGCAACGTAACTTGCAGCGCAATCATCACGCCGTCGTTTTCTGGAACGATGGAAATATAACGGCTTTTCGCAAGCTCGCCGATAGCGGCCGATGGAGGAATGACATCCTGACAATGCACGACTTCACATTCATCGGGAACAAGATTATCGTTACAGTCAAAACTGGTTTCGTCTGCGATATCGCAACTATCTTTTTTCGTATTCGTATTACAATCTTCAAATATTTCGCATTCATCCAATATCAAATTGGTATCACAGTCCACGCTCGGATCCAACGCAATTTCGCAAATATCCGGCGTTAAATTATTGTTGCAGTCATCATCAGACTCACACTCATCGGGTGTAAGATTGCCATTGCAATCCGTTGACGTTTCGTTGGCGATATCTGTTTCATCCGCAATACCGTTATCGTTACAGTCTGGAGTTAACCGAACATAATAAACATCCTGTCCGCCAGTAAACGTAGCTGCATACGCCAGGTGGGCCGCGGCGTTTTCAGAAACCATATCATAGTAATCACCCATTTTTTCCTGATCCGGATATCCCAGAAAATGGTTATAGGTGGGTGTAACCGCTTCGGAAGGAAACCATGTCAGCCCCGCGTCTAACGAATAAGTATAATAAAGCGCTGAAAAAGTCGGATTATTTGGAATATTATCGTCACGCGTATCGTTCCAGATCACATCGATGCGACCGTTGGGCGCAACCGACATCGTACCAAACCACTGATAAGCATTGAGGCCGATCGCGTCGTCGTTCACACGAATGGGACTGCTGAATGTATCGCCGCCATCGACGCTACGAATAAAATGAACGTCCAGCGGATCACTCGAGGGCGGATTCACCGACCCCAATACATAAATGTTATTATGAAAGGGCCCGTTTGAATGATCCGTAGCTATGTTGACCTGGCCCAGCAAACCAGAAGGGTTGGGACTGCCGAACGAAGTCGTACCTCCAAGATTCACTGACTGAGTCATGAACACCGGAGTGACTGATGGTTTTTGGGCATTGTTCGATCGGGAAAAAAGATGAGAGGTTTGATTCAGCGTTGACCCGGCGGCGTACAAAATTCCATCCGGTCCGACGTCCATGGTGCCCCACTTCATGCTGGGCGTGGCCACCGGGAATGGTCCTTGAAACGATGCGCCGCCATTCACCGATCGGGTAAAGTCATTATTCCCGCAACAACTGAATTGCACGTTCCATATCTGATAGACATTGCCCGCTCCGATTCCCGAGGTGCGATCAATGGCGATCCATTGCTTGTCACCGCCAAAGGCTGGCACGGGGGCAGACCACGTCGCGCCGCCATTGTCTGATCGAAACATTTCAATGGAGGTTAATGAGCTCAAAGAAGAATAATAAAAGACACCGTTGGCGTCGGATGCCAACACCGGATCGCTACGAAACAAGCCCGGTGTTAACGGCCCGTTGTTCGTCCAAGTTTGACCACCATCCTGCGTAAACGCCGCGCCCGCCTGACGAAAATTGTTTGTGATGGTATCAAATTGACGCCAACCGATAGCCATTTTGTTAGAATCCGTCGGATCCACGGCAATGGATGATTCATTTGCGGCATCTCCCACGATGTTGTTGCCCTGGAAATTGACGTTGACCTGCACCGAGGTAAAACGCCCCAGGCCAATGGTCGTTGCGGCAGTGGTTTCAAGTTGGACTGGATGGATGTTAGTGGGCGGCGGAACCGGAATTTCCAGAGGTCGCCTTATTTCTTCGATGCGTTGATTTGTAGATTGGATCGAAGTGTTTTCAGGACGCGCATCGCTAGACCACAATAAAAGAACCGCGCTCAAAGAACAGATTGAAACCATTTTATTTAACATGGAAATTCCCCCCATTAAAAAACCACTCGCCGATAGCGTGCATTCGCCGTATCGACAAACACAAACAATGGTGACACCACCGTCCGTATAACCGAAATCCCCGTTAATCTATTCCAGTATTGTAGCAGAATGGCTTGAGAGACCAAAGTAAAATATCGTCTCTCACATAAACCCTGGCCGATAAAGGTATGAATTTCGTTAAAAAACAACCAAAATAGCGAGTGGAAAATTATTCACCCACATATCCTAACGATCGAAGCTGTTTGTACATGTGTGGATCAAGGCCGGGTGCGACGTCCGGCGCGGGCAGTTCGCCTGCAACAAATTCCTTGGGAATTCCGCCTGAATGCGGATCGCTCACAATCACCTGTGTGAGAATTTGTATTCGAGGGTCACGATCATTTATCGCTAATGCCTTCAGCTCCAGCGGATCGTGCGTCAAATCGTAAGCTTTCATCTCACGAATGATGTTCGACAAACCATGACGCGCGATGACTTTCACACCGTCGCGAATCAGGCCTCGCCATAACCCACCACCATCCGCCCGTCCTTCAACCAATAGATACCTCGAAGCGATCGGTTCAAACAAGGATTGCCCTTGCATCTGTGCAGGAATTGGTAGTGAAGCCGCGGATAACAATGTCGGCGCAATATCAATAAGCGACACCGCTTCCTTCACACGCTGTGCGGAAAGATGTTTCGATCGAATCGCCAGCGGTACGCGAATCGTTTCCTCATACACATTCATCTGATGCCAAAACCAGTAATCATGCTCCATCATGCTTTCGCCGTGATCCGCCGTAAAGATCACCACCGCATCCTCCAACAACCCGAGCGATTCATACCCTTGTAAAAGTCGACCCACCTCACGATCGGTGTATGCAATCTCTTCATCATAGCGATCGACATATTCATATCCGTCGGTCATGCCCGGCTCACGTGCAAAATACGGCAAGCGATTGAGGTCAATTTTCTTCGGCGTGGGATGTGTGAAGTCGACCGGTTTATCTGCAGGTGGGCGATAGGGGCCATGCGGGTCGATGTAATGCACCCACAGCATGTGAGGACTCCCCTTCTTTCGCTTTACACTTAACCATTGCAACGCGGCGTCCGTCGTTCGCGCGGCGTTTCTTTCAAACATGTCGTCACGGAAGGGTTCTTTTTCGTCGACCTGATCGTCGTAATCATCGAATCGACCTCCCAATCCGCAGGCACGATCCGCCAGCACCGCGTTGGAGACCACCGCCCCGGTTTGATAGCCCGCTCGCTTGAGGTGATCCGTTACGATCAACACGTCGGGAGAAATTTTCTGGCAAAACAATCGAACGCCGTGATTTTGCGGATACATCCCGCTAAACATCGATAAAATGCTGGGCGTCGTGCTGGGTGTGGGTGCATACGCAACGTCAAACACCATGGCATCTTGAAAATATTTGTCGATTTGCGGCGTGGTCGCCCTTTCATATCCATACAGACCGACATGATCCGCACGCAGCGTGTCGATCGTGATCAATAATATATTGGGTCCGCCAGAACTGGGTACATCCTGTTCATGAAATCGTTGAAATTCGGTCTTTTGAGTTGTCAGCGTTCCCCACGAAAACACCGGGATCACTACGACCGCAACGATGAGGGTTACAATACAGAAAGCCCAGTTCATGTTCCACTTGTTTTTTAACATAGCTACCTCTTTTTCCATTACACAGCCAAGCTGATTGGGTTGGGGCCTATGTCGCCATCGACATCGCATGCGCAAACGAAAGCCTATTCAATGTTTTTTCGGACATTGGTTTCACCGGCTGAAACATCGCAACGACAATCGCTCATACTTCGAGGCAAGAAATGCGCATCCAATCACCGATATCGCTCAATAGGAACGGCGATCAACCGGCCTCGTTACGGCCCCCTTGATCTGAACCATGGACGATAATGATACTGATAATCCCAATTGTCCCGCAAACTCACACAGGTGAACCCACAACATGACGACAACAGCGATTCAAACCCACCGAGAGCAGATGATGAAGTGGCTGGAAAAGGATAAAGGCTACGAATTTCTCACGATGGCGGCTCATTACATCCCGGTCTGTCCCGACGATCATTTCGTTCGCATCATGGCCATACGCGAGTATGTCAAACTTAACCTGATTTCACCGGCTCAAGATTTGCTCAACTTCGGTGTTGCGTCGGGGACAAGCCCCGACGCAACATTTCAATCGCTCCCCCAGGAATTCAAAACGGTTCGCGATTCTCTACAAAATGTACAAAGCACACCCGAACGTTGGTCAGACTATACTCCTCAGTATGAATCCAACCTCAACGCGCTGGAGGAAAGAGGATTCGATACGTCCGTGATCCGCACCGCATGGACGAAACGAAAAAAATGGTTCGAATTGTTCAAGGATAACAACCATCTATATCAACTCCGTCGACGCGACGAGCGGGGGTTGTGGTTTTGGATCCCGGCGCTGCGAAATCACACGAACGTGGATGATGCACAAGCGCTCCCCGATAACATTAGTGCGCTAACGCCCGGCCCGTATGCGTTTGAAGGATTAGGCCTGGGCAGATATTTTGAAAGAGTATACGAAGCGACGAAAGACACCTTTCTGGGCTTCAGTTGTGCGCTGATTGTTGTGGAGCGTGACGCCGCGGCTATGGCAGCGCTATTTCATCTGAAAGATTGGCGGGAATTACTTTCGGACCCACGGGTGATGCTTTTTGTGGGTGAAAACTGGGCGGGCGAACTCCAACATACGATGGATGAAAATTTCGATTTGCCCATTCCCATCCAGGTGTTCACCACCGGCCCGCGATTACCCAACACGCCGCCTCACGCGGTGGACATTGTGCAACAGTCGGTTTCTACGCGCGAAAAAGTTACATTGAAATCTCTGGACGCGGTCGAAAAACAATACGCGTCGCGGGACATTCATTATTGGGCTGATCGGTTTGAAAAAGCATTGTCAGGCAAGGATCAACCGCTGCGCATCATGGGTATTGTGAGCACGCACACCTCGTTTCTGCAGTATTCCATGCGGGACGCGAAGCGTGCGATTGAATCACTCGGCCATCAATGCGTAGTGGTCTCGGAAAAATCGTCGTACGATAGCGTCAGCACAAATACTTATCACCAACGAATTCAAGCCCTGGATCCGGACTTGGTATTTGTCCTCGACCACATCCGGCCTGAGTTCGCCAACATCGTACCGAAAAACCTGCCCATTCTTTCGTGGGATCAGGATCAACTGCCTCATGTTTTCACGCCGGAAAAGGTCGCGGGCATTTCCCCGATCGATTTCGTGGTGGGCTATTCCAAACAGCGATGCATCCAGCTCGGTTGCAATCCCGATCAACTGCTCTACGTTCAGATGCCCACCTGTGAGGAACAGTTCGGCGGCGATCCCTTAACACAAAAAGAAATCGAAAAATATACCTGCGACGTATCTTATGTCAGTCATGCGTCGCAAACACCCCAGGCATTTCACGAAGAAGAACGATCGCAATACAAAGACCCTGCGGTGGTGCGACTCCTGGATACGCTGTTTGAAATGCTGATCCCGAAGCTGATCGAAAACAGGGGTCCGCACAGCATGCTTTATTATACCGCAATAGAAGAGGCCAAGCGGCAGTGCGACATGGTACAAATCCATCCCGATCTCAACCAGAGGCTTTCGAGCTGGTATATGTGGCGTCTGGGGGATCGGTTATTCAGGCACGAAGCCTTGGCGTGGGTAAGCCAATGGGCGACAAATCGAAATCGATCGCTTCGTATTTACGGTAACGGATGGGAACACCATCCGACGCTTTCCGCTTTCGCAGCAGGGCCTGCGGAGAATGGCCGCGAACTGGTTTGTATCTACCGGGCGTCAAAAATAAATCTACAACTCATGCCTTCCGGTTTCATCCATCAACGTGCGCTCGACGGATTAGCGGCGGACGGATTTTTCCTGACCAGAAACACCACCAACGATAAACGTGGAAAACTCATACAAAAATTAGTGCGACGGGCTGAAGAACTGGACATCACAGACTCCTTCACGCTGGTGAAACACCCTGATTTTCTACTCAAAGCGATGCTACGCGAATTTTTCGGTGAATGGCTCGCACAGATCGATCCCAACGAGCAGGACGTATTGAACGGCCTGAAAATCGCCAACGAATTGCATTACCCCGATCAGGTTTTTTCGCAGTTTGACCAGATCGCCTTTGATTCGGAAATCACCTTCCAACGATTGGCCGATCGACACCTGGGTGATGAGGATCGGCGGAAACAAATCACATGCGAAATGCGCAAAGTCGTAATCGAACGATTCAGCTATCGCAGCACGATGGATCATTTTTTACAATCGATGGCTGAGTATTTTCGAAAGGTGTGCGATTGACCCTGCAACAAACCATGACCGTACCCTATGTCGATCTTGTGGCACAACATGCCGCGATCAAAGAGGAGTTGCTGGAAGCTGCCCGCCGTGTGTTTGAACACGGACAGTTTATTCTGGGACCGGAAGTAAAGGAGCTCGAAACATTTTGGGCACGAAAATGCGAAACGGCCCACGCCATCAGTGTCAGCGACGGCACATCCGCGATCATGCTCACACTCAAAGCGATGGGCATCGGGCCCGGCGATGAAGTCATAACCGTATCCAACTCGTTCATTGCCTCGGTCTCCCCAATCATTCATGTCGGAGCCACACCACGATTCGCCGATGTTCGCGACGATTACAATATCGATCCGGAATCGGTGGCGAACAGTATTAACGAAAAAACGAAGGCGATCATCGCTGTTCATTTAACCGGCCGACCCGCGGACATCGACGAGATCAACCGGATCGCGGCAAAGCACAATTTGAAAGTCATAGAAGACGCCGCACAGGCGATCGGCGCGTTATCCCGCAACCGATCCGTCGGCGGGCTGTCTCACGCCGGTTGTTTTTCACTTCACCCGCTTAAAACCGCCGGGGCATGTGGCGACGCAGGAATCATCACCACGAACGATGATGAATTAGCACAGTCACTGAAAAAACTGCGCAATCACGGATTTACAACGCGACAGGAAGATTGCGAAACGTGGGGATACAACGCCCGGCTAGACACTATGCAAGCAGCGTTTGCGATGATCAAACTGCATTCCCTGGATGCGTGGATTCAGCGGCGGCGCGAAATCGCTCAACGGTACCGCGACAACATCGCCCGATTCGTACGCATCCCCGATGATCACCCACAGGATTTTTCGGTCTATCACACTTTCCCCGTCATCGCCCAGAGACGCGACGAACTCATGCATCATCTGCATGAACACGGCGTCGATTGCAAAGTACACTACACCCTGCCCGTTCATCAGATGCAACTTTGCAAACCATTCGTGGGAACGTCGACCTCCCTGCCCGTGACGGAACAGCTCGCAAAAAACATTCTCTCCTTGCCCATCAACGAATCGCTGATGGATGAGCAAATCCAGTACACTTGCGATTTGATCGCAGCTTTTCATCAATAAATCACACAATAATCTGTGAGTTGTTCACATTCGCTGGGCAGAGTCGATCTTCCCCCCAAGCAAAAATCCGTTTCATGCCGATAGAATATCTGAGAACGTGCGCGCAGATTGATCGCGCAAACTTTGAACGGAGAACATCAGTGCCAAATGCTGTCGTGACCGGAGCTGCCGGTTTCATCGGGTCTCACCTGGTGACTCGACTATTACAAGCGGGTTATCAGGTGACCATGCTGGACGATCTATCCTCCGGCCATCGCGAAAACATCGCCGAGGCGTTAGCCTTGGCTGGAGATGGTGCGAAGGCAGAATTTCACGAAGTCGATCTCGCGGGATCTTCAGACCTGCTACCCTACCTCAAAAACACGGACTACGTATTTCACCTGGCTGCGTTGGCAGATATCGTTCCATCGATCGAGCAGCCCATGAAGTACCATCGCAGCAACGTCGAAGGAACCGTTCGACTGCTCGACGCGATCCGCAACTGCACGTCCATCAAAAAAGTTGTTTACGCAGCCAGCTCGTCCTGTTATGGCTTACCCGACATCTTTCCGACACCGGAAACCGCCCCCATCCGCCCACAATATCCTTATGCGTTAACCAAAACGGTGGCTGAGCAATACATGATGCACTGGTCACAGGTGTACGACATTCCAACGGTCAGCCTGCGATTTTTTAACGTCTATGGACCCCGCGTACGAACCAGCGGAACATATGGTGCGGTGTTCGGTGTCTTTCTCGCACAAAAATTAGCGGGCAAACCCATGACCATCGTCGGCGACGGCAGGCAAACCCGCGATTTCATTTATGTCACCGATGTGGCAGATGCGCTGCGGTTGGCTGCGGAGTCGAACGTGAAACGCGACATTTTTAACGTCGCAGCGGGCCATCCACAAAGCGTGAATCGTCTGTGCGAACTGATCGGCGGCGCCACCCTCCACATCCCCAGACGACCCGGTGAACCGGACTGCACCTGGGCGGATATTCGCAAAATACAAAAACATCTTCATTGGAATCCCACCGTTTCGTTTGAAGAGGGAGTAGCCAACATGCTGGGCAAGATCACCGCGTGGAAAGACGCCCCGGTCTGGACGCCGAAATCGATAAAAGAAGCCACGAAAAGCTGGTTTAAGTATTTGGATCGAAAAAAACCACATGGTGATCACGCGACAAGGGGTGACACAGGTGGCTCGACCGCGGGTGTCGCGACGAAGACAAAATAAATAACGTCCAATGAGTGGACCCGGATTCCACGAATACGAGTAAGATATGTGTAAAACAAAGATACATACCGTGAATGAACTCTCTGAGGTTTGCGAAAAACTTCGCAAGCAGGGTAAAAAAATCGCGCACTGTCACGGCGCGTTTGATTTATTGCATCCCGGCCACATTCGCCATTTGCAGTCCGCCAAAGAAATGGCGGACGTGCTGGTGGTCACGCTGACCGAAGACCAATTTATCCAGAAAGGTCCGGGCCGACCTGTTTACAATCAGCAGCTACGCGCGGAAACACTGGCCTCCATCGCAGCGGTGGATCACGTAGCGACCAGTCCCTGGCCTACGGCGGTGGAAACCATCAACAAAATCAGGCCGGACTTTTACGTCAAGGGTCAGGACTATCGAGAAAAGAAAAACGACCTCACCGGCGCGATCATCGAAGAGGAAAACGCGGTGCAAACCGGCGGCGGCCAGCTCGTGTTTACCGACGAAGTACAATTCAGTTCCACACGATTGCTAAACGAATTTTTCAGCGTGTTCACCGATGAGCAGCGGGAATACCTGCAAGCGTTCAAAAAGAAATTTTCTCTTAACGATGTGATCACCAGGCTGGATACATTAAAACAAACGCGCGTACTCGTGGTCGGTGAAGCGATCATAGATGAATATCACTACTGCATTCCCGACTCCATGAGTAACAAATCGCCGACGTTGTCCGCGCGGTTTGAATCCGCGGAGATTTTCGCCGGCGGCGTGGTTGCGGTGGGCCACCATCTCGCGGGATTGAGCAAGGACGTTCACCTTCTGGCGGGTAGCGGCGTCAACAGTGAAGATGACGGCGTCACCCACCACTTGCGCCATGGTGTCACCGCGACCGTCATCAAACGACCCGACGCACCGGCGGTTCGCAAGCGTCGATTCGTTCATCGGTTTTTGAATCAGAAACTGTTCGAGGTGACTTTTCTTGAGGATCGACCCCTGCTACCGGAAACGCAGCGTGAAATGTTAGCCGCCATTGAAGAACTTGCCCCGCAGGCGGACGTTGTGATCGCGCTGGATTTCGGACACGGGTTTTTCACTCAGCCCGTGGTCGAAAAACTGCGTGAAAAATCAAAATTCCTTGCAGTCAACGCACAGATCAATTCCTCCAATCGTGGTTTTAACAGCATCAGAAAATACAAAGGCGCGGATTACATTTCCGTCGACGAGTACGAAATCCGACTCCCGTACGGCGATCGATATGGCTCGTTAGAATCGCTGATCGACCAGCTCAACTGCGAAACCGGATGTCTTCGCATCAACGTCACCCTCGGCAACAACGGTACCATCTATTTTGACGAGAGCGGGTTTCATCGTGCACCGGTGTTTACGTCCAATGTGGTCGACACCATGGGTGCGGGTGACGCGTTCCTTGCGGTGACGTCGTTATTGGTTCATTCCGGCGCCCCCGCCGAACTCGTTCCTTTTATTGGAAACTGTATGGGCGGTTTGATGACGCAGATCATCGGACACCGCACTCCAGTTGATGCCGTGTCATTGTACAAATTCATTACCACGCTGCTGAAATAGTAGCTCCCTCTCACGGTCATTTGAAGGATTGGGCGATTTTTTACCTATATGGGACTGGAGTTTACTCATTACCGTTCTCGATTTGCCGCACATATTCTTCGGCATAAAGCCAACAGGTTCGGTGTCCGTATGTGCTATAATTAAACCGGCAGGTGTGGCGTGAAGAAGTCGTCAGCGCGAGGCTTTCCCTTGCGAAGGTAACGCCACAAACCTTTTCGAAACGTACCGTGCTTCGCGGACTTGGTATCGCTCCATTGCCGTGTCCAGGGTGCCGCCAGCCAAAGGCGCCTCTTCCAGATGGACGTCAGGCTGATCAGGTCAGAGTTGTCTTCGCCGGTATAACGCCACATCCGTGGAATGCCGTGGATGTCATGCTTGTCGATACCGGGGTAGCGAAACACAAGCCGCCATCCGCCCTTTAACAGCGTCTTGCCGATGTGAATTTTATGCGCCGGTCGGTATTCTTCATGGTCGCGAATGTATAGCCGACCTTGCGGTGCGAGAATGCGCCGAAACTCACCCAATAAAGGTACAACGAGGCTTTGATCGAGTTCCTGCAACACCTGTGAACAGATGATCAGGTCGAAGCTCGCGCTCGGAAGCAGGTCCAGACGCCACGTGGGAAGATGGAATATCGTTTTCGTTTCGGCGACGGGGGGAGTGATTTTGAACGTATCGGGCGCGTCGAAATACTCGACGAAATGCGAGTCCTCAAGGTTTCTGAGCACACGGTTTTGAAGCAGGTAAGGCCCCTCAATACCGTCCACAGCTGTGAACGACAAAGAGTGAGATAATTTCGACCAGAGGATGGCTTGGCGACCGTAACCGGCGCCGAAATCCAGGACGGTCTTAGCTCCACCCAACATGGTTTGAAACCAGTAGTCGGTCGCATTCTCGGCGTCGATGATTTCGTGAGCCGACGGATCGAGAGGTTCATCGAGCAATGCGTCGCAAAGATGGCGATGGACCGAGCGACTTTCATCCACCCAGGACTTTGAAATCGGATAACCGAGTTTTTCGTGGCCGAGAATCGTCGATCCGCACACCTCGGGAGACCACCATTTGAGCCAGTCCTCGAACATCCCGTCATAATACTTATGCATTCGCGAAGACAGCGGCCAGATCGCCCGAGCACCGGGTACAAATTGGTGTTCGGCGCGAATGTCGGACTCACGTTGGGCGTGAAACCGCTCGGCTGAAAGGACGCACGTTTGATCCGATGCAACGGGGCTGTTCGCCTGGATTGCGGTGTCGATATCACCGGTCGCGGTCGGGCAGCTCACGTCGGTTCGTTCGGTTGCTTCACGATTACTGGCCATGGCTTTTAGTTTACATGAGGCGTTGTACAAGGGCAAATTCACACGCCAGTCTATGCGGTATCATTATATAAACTCATTACCACGCTTGTGAAATAGCAACTCCCCTCCTCGCCTTTAGAGGAATTACTGATGTGATATCCAGCAGGATTAGATTCTGTAATACGTTTTCGCCATCGCACATAACCATGCCATGCCGATAAAGGCGATACGAAGATATACAGCGAGATGATTGTTCAAAGTGAATCCATCGACACCGACGAACAATACCTGAATCGATACTTGGCGTGACCTCCGAGAAAATATCATGAAGCGGCGAGAGGCGATGACACATGGTTTCGCAAACAACCGCGTCACAAACTTATAGGTAATTTATGGCCGACACGCTAACATCAACTTGCCAACCGGATACCCTCACACGCATCATTACGGATTCCGCGTTGTTCAAACATCTCATCGCCACCTATAGATGGTCCGATTCCATTCAACAACATTACGTCCATGCGTTAGTGAAAACGATCACGCAGAAAC
>CBDTZI010000046.1:0-12938 GCA_965364865.1 uncultured bacterium
CCGAACCACGCGTGACAGCAAATACTCATCCTCAATTTTCATAAAGGCTTTGTCAGACCCCATCCGCAGGCTTTGACCACCACACAACACCAATCCGCCAGTCTGTAATACCGAAATGCCCATTTTGTTACACCCAGTTCATTCAAATACCACAATCATTCCAACAGCAGTCGATATTATCGGCCACCCTGACAACATACCATTCAACCCTGCGGTCGGATCATCCGATAACGAACATATAAACGAACAGGAGTTTATCATGAAATTAAAGATTCAGCGAACGATATATGCTCTGACCATCCTCTGCTCCGTCGCGATGACAGGTTGTGAAGAAGTGATTGTAAATCAAGCGCAGTCCAGCTTCGCGGCATTTCTTACCTCGGTGGCCACTACACTCATCAACACAGCCCTCACCCAGCCATAAACAGTGTGACGGAACTATCTCCATGGCATGGTAAGTTAAGATTTGTTTACGCAGATAGGTTGATTAACACGTCATCGAGATAAACGCGTCTTGTGGACGCCGCTGATGTTTCAATCAAGGGCAAACTCGCCGCCCATCGCGGTGTCCACGGAGCCACCGGTGCATGATCCGCCGCAGCCGGGTTACCGATCAAGGTCAAATCGTTTCCCGAACCGCCAAGATCAGGCTCTGGTGAAGACAGTCCCCACAGCGGGGCCATAAATTTTGTATTACTTCCAAACACTCTTCGCGGACTCACGCTACGACTCAGCGCCACGGCGTGATTGATCTCACCATTGAACGCAGCGATGACGTACTCAGCGACGTCACCACTGAAAGCCGCACCCGGCGTTGCATCGCGCGCTTCACCCACCGCCACTTTGTTAAACGCGCTCATACTGCCCGACGCCCCGGATGATGTATTGGTATTGCCCACAGCAGCACCGTCTGCCCAAAATCCCTGACGATACACAGCTCCATCCCAATACGTTCGATACATACAATGATGCCATAAACCATCAGACAAATCAGAAGCGGTTACAAATGAGACACCAGCATGTCTCGCCCAGCAGACAATGTTACCCGACGAATTTACATAAAACGACCAGTAATTCGTAGCAGATGTATCGTCTCCATAAAACGCAAAGATACGTTCCCCGCTGGACGGCTTGGATGTAAAGCGTACCCAGCAGGAAATAACTATCGGCATCGTTATGACAGGTGATGCTGATACTTCTGCGTATTGCCCAATGGTATGATCAAAATTTCGCGCCATCTGTTATTCCCAAATCACCGAAGCCATCCACGTCGATACCGACGCCAGTGTCCAACTCGTCGTTTCAAAAACGATATCCATCACCACCTCTTCACCCGCAACCAAGGTATCAGCATCGAGCGTAATCTTTGTATCTTTATATTTATCCGCCTCGCCGGTTGCCCAGCTTATGGTGGAAGTTCCTTCCGCGTTCAGCGTGGCCGACGAGGGGTCTTCACCATTGGCAACGCTCACCCATTTAACATTGAGCTTGGCGTTACCGGTCACTGCATTGGCCAGTGCACGTAAAAGCAATTTACCCGTACCCGTTGGCAACGTGGGCGGCAATTGAAAACGAACGCGCCACGTCGTGTCGGCTGCAATGCTGGCTGCGACACCGAGGCCTTCATCGTGTTTGGAATTTGCACCGGCTCCGACATGAAAATTGGCGAAGCTGTCTGAATTCGTGGGATAGATACTGTGTGGAAAAAGTGGGCCACCGGCCATAACTATAAACTCCTAAATGTTCCATAACAATAAATTCTAAATTCGTTAGTCGATCGTATATTCCAGTGAAACCCAGAGCTTCGTCGGAGAGGAAGCCACAGCGCTGGCTGCAAAATGTAGCCACTCATCTGCACCAATCGACCCACTGTCAAAAGAGGTTTGTTCCAAACCGCCAGTCGTCGCTTGTTTATCCACGGTCCAGATATTCGTGCCGGCTACGTCAGGTGTAAGTTTTGATCTTTTTTCGATGTTAAAATCAACGGTACCGACATCCGTAATCGCACGAACAGCCACCATCGTCGCGGCAAAGGGTATATACCCCATCGGAAAAGCGTCCGTCGCTGTCGGATCCTCGATATAGATCACCTTGGTCAGCGTCCGATGTTGCGTAGCCAATCGCGCCGACGCAATCGTTCCGCCTGTCAATGCTGCGGCATCAAGCGTACCGCCACCCGCTGCGTTTTGATGCGAATGATTTGCGTTGGTTAAATCCGCGATGGTCGGCGTGGTCAAAGCTGGCGAACCGCTCATCACCACCGTCGTACCCGAACCGGTCTTAGCCGAAACATCAGAAAGATCGGTCGAAGCGACGCTACCGAGGTCTATATCGACTTCGTTGTTCCCGGTGTCGTCGGTAATCGTAATTTTCGCAGAACCGGCGTTGACTTTTTTGAATTCAAGGTCCACACCCGTTTTTTGTTTGAACAAACCCACGCCGCCGGTTCCCACATTACTGGCTGTGTTTGTCTCGCCGCCTCCCGCGCCCGCGGTCAAGTCGGACTCCGTTCCCGCATCATTTTTCGCGTACACCTTGCCATCGGTTTTGGCATAGACCACCAGCGAACCCGAAGACGGCGTAGCCGGTGAAGCCATCTCCTGAAACTCAATAGGCGTGTCCGCACCCAACGCCAGTAAATCTTCCACCGTAAGATTTCGCGTCACCAGACTGTCCGAATTATTCGTTAAAGGCATCGTTGTCTATCCTTATCAGGAAGCAATAGCTAAGCCGACTTCCAATCCCCAAGTGATGTTTCCGCTGTCGGGATTGGTCCATTGAATCCTCACCGCATCCCCCAATTGAAATGTCCAGGGCGACGGATCTACGCTTTCGGAAGCCGGGATTCTAAAATGCGCATCACGATTGATCCCCACCCGTGTCAACGTATACAGCAACGTGTCGTACGCACTACCCAACCCGCTATCCTGCGAAATCGTCATGGCTGCGGTGCCTGAGGTACCCGTAAAATGACATCGAACAAACACGAGTCGAAATCGAACGTCCAACATAAATGTCGTAATCATGTCAGTTGAGCCAGTCGTCGATTTGGATGTGACCGTGATTAGTTGACGCGAACGTACCAGATCCAGTTCGCGGTTTTGCGTCTCGATCACTTGCTGGGCAGTTTGTATTATTCTCAGATCGCTGGCCATCGTTTATACATCCACCGCATCGGTCACATGCGTCGCAAGAGTTTCATCACTGGGAATCTGTACGCGAAATGGAACGCCAATGAGTTCTGCGGTCCCGTCATTCAACGATGGAACCGTCACCGTCGCATCCCCCACAAAAATTACATCGCTCAGTGTTCGTTTTCGTATCTGACCATTGGCTCTATATTTAACGATCAAATCGATCGAATCGGTGATGGCAAACAGCGTTTCCGCCACCGATCCGTGATACGAAAACATCACGCCCGAAATTCGTTGCAACCCGCGTCCAAACGTTCCGAGTTTACCGATGAGAATGTCGTCACCGGAATACGGCAGCGGCACCACGCCCGGCTTATACACCACACTGTATACGCCTTTGATCGCGGTTTCGGTAAACGGCGAGTTTCGCAACTTGGTTGAAGCGCCTCGAGAGGCCAATATCCAGATCATAATTTTTCGCTATGGTACGCTAAACCGTGTTTCAAACGAATGCCGCTGACGGCTTGACTATTCATGTGGAGGAAAAATAATCTTCGAGCCAAAAATATTCTTACACAACCAGTATACGATTCTGCTGACGCTCAACTTTCACAATAAAAGTTTGTTCCGCCGAAGCCATCGCCACTCGCGCGCCGGATGTCGATTTGGGATATTCAAACTTCCACACACGATCATCAAATCCCTCCGCGCCTTCCAGCACACCCGTATCGATCAGGCCATCGAGATAATCTTCCACCGCGCCGATCTTATCGAGAATCGCAGCGTGTGGATCTTCCGCAGATACATCCGTCACAATTCGTAGCGACATGGCAACTTCGATCATCTTGTCATTATCCACCGACGAAACGGGTCGTGACCGAGTCAGTTGCAACGTCATAAACGGTCGCGGAAATTCTTCCACACCGACACCACCAACTCGAACCTGATGAAACGGTTTCGTGGTTGTCGTGGGGCTGGCTACAAGATTCGTCTGAAGGCCTGAGATCAACGCCTCAATCGCAGCTTTGATGGTTGTTCGATCAGCGGTGGGCATAAAATCAATACCGTGGTGAGTTCAAGTTATATATAAAATAAACAATCGCAATGTTATACAATCAATATCCCGACATTTCATCGCGGGATAACAATCGATCTTCACCCGTACTCGACGCCAGGCTTCCACGGGTCGTGTTGGCTGCGACCGCAGCCGCGGAGGGCAAATCAATTTTCCCCTCCGCGATTTTCGTTAACCAAACAATCGCATCCGCTCTTTTACGCAACGAATCCTGGGACACGGGTGGGCGGCGCGAACGTAGTCGATACTCCACCAGGTCCAGCGTGATCGATTTGAGTAGATCCACAAGATCGGTATGCATCGTAAGATCAATCGGAACCGCAAAGCGACGTGCGAGATAGCTGTTGACCTCACCCTCCGCCCCCAGACGCGCTTCATCCACCACACCGACATCGGCTATGCTGTCACCGTCGTCGTCAGTCAATGAAACGTACGTCGTCGATCCCAGCCGCTCTTGAATATCCGTGTTGGTGATGTAAGCCATGACCCTGTACCCCTGATTCTGATTAAGATTCGCGCCGACCGTCCATCCGTTTAATCCATCCAGTGATTAAACAAAATTCATACTGACGCCAAATTGCCAGTAGCCATAAGCCATGCGATAACGTGCACGCACACCGTAGAGGAATTTTTCGCGACGGAATCCTTCGTCACTGTCTTCGGTCAACGCAGTAAACTCGACCGGTTCTCGATCCTGGAAGATAAACGGACGAATCACGCCGTCGGTCTTAAGCAGATACCACTTGCTCAGATCCGTCAGCCAGGGAAACGCGATGACCCGCGCGGCACCGGCGACCACATTGGTGGTGTTGTTAATCATGGTGGCGTTGATCGCCTCCATCGCCGTCAAAAACATCGTCGTGGGTACGACACACAAAAGACCGCTCGCGGAAATCGACATCGGATCACCTTGATCGTCTTTGAACCCCATCATGTTTGCGATGGCGGACTTCAGCGACTCCTTGAACTCTGTCGTCGTGGGACTGTCCGCATCGGTCGCGTTATAGGTGAGTTTGTTATCCTGCGAACCCGACGAACCGGAAACGTGTGCGTCGTTAAAAAAGCTGACGCCGTCATAACTGTTGAAACCGCTCGTCTCACCGTTGATTAACAACTGCGACAACAGATAATCCTTGTGCGTCGCCGCACGGTCTGCCAATTCTGAAACGCGAATGCGAACCTGCCCGGTCTTGTCATCCGCAATCTCATCCCGATCCACTTCGAGTGTTGATTCGTATTTCAGGTTTTCAACGGAATACGATTCGGTCCCCAACCCCTTGGCCACGCGGCCGGTTCCCCATTCACGCATTCGCGGAATCGAACCTAACCACTTGTACGTTTCGCTGTCCGAGTTGGACTGAATGCGTGTTGACAAATCCTGAAAATACGTCGCGGTGGATTCAAAGCGATTAAAAAACTCGCTTCGTAATCCTTTGGTGAGTAATCCTGTATTGATGATCGCCACGGGTGGCACTCCTTTTTATGAAATTTTTATTGTAAAATCGCCTGCGAACAAATTTTTGAATGAACCAATCAACGCAACATCAAACGTAATCCACTTCCACCACAAACGGACCTGGATCCGCGGTCGTTCCGTTCGTCACAGCCAGCGTCAACGCATCGCTGGCGGTCACCTGTGCGTTGCTTACGCTGCCCAGGTCATCAGCAGTGTTGGCTGCGGGAAAAGTATTCGTCGCGTTATACGTTTTGGTAACCACGGTGCCAACTGTGTTGGCCAGCGTGATCACGCAGGTGTTGGAATTATCGACCCCCGCAGAAGCCGTCGCCTGATTCACCACACGCGCCGACACGATCCAACCCTCTTTTTCAAAGGCATGAATCGCCCGCGCGGCGATGTCCCCATTCGCAGCCAGGTCTTCAACCGCATGGGTCACCGTTTTGATTTGTCGACGACCGGGATCCATACGAAGAATTATTTCGTTGGCTGCGATCCGATCCTGTACTACGCCAACATAGGTATTACCCGCTGCGCTGAACGTCAGCGTATCATCCGCCGAGGCAAACACCGGTCGTCCGATGTCCGTCACCGCCGCCGAGGTCAGCGTGTGTCCAAAATCTCCCAGCGAGTAGACCCGCACCGAAAGATCGCCGTTCGCACCGCTGCTGTTGTCGATTTCTTCGTAGGCGATCCCCAAAAAGGTGTCACCCGCGGTCAACCCTTTGGCGTAACCGCTGGCGTTTAATCCTACGAACGCCCCTTTGTACACGCGAACACTGGCGGCGACCTGAAAACTTCGCAGCTCCTGGTCGATGTAGTGATCCACTTCACGATTTGATGTCAGTGCCATTAAATGTCATCCTTTCTTGAGCAGCCCTTGATGTATGCTACTTAACCACGCGATTTTTACCCACGCGAAGAACCTTGCCATTGTTAATTCAACATCCGATCGGATTCGCGCAGTGCATCGCTAATAAATGCCTCTTCCGAAGTCAACGAATTTAATAACGAATGACTGCGAAACTCACTGCGTGCCCGCGTCGTCACTTTCAATCGGTGATGGTGTGAAGCCTCGACCCCCTCGGGCGCTGGCGTGATTCCGACCACGACGACAACTGGCGCCGTACGAAACCACTCGTCAAACAGACCCTCCTCCTTCGCCACCAGCGTTTCCGCCCAGGTGCGCTGCGCTTCCACTAATTTTCCGGCTCGCAGCGCCTCTGAAATTCGCTGATCGATGTGTCGTTGTTGAGTTTGACGCTCCAAATCCATCAGTCGCTTGCTGGCCGCCACCAAAACTTCCTGGGCGTCCGCATCCACTTCCAGCTTCAAATCCGCCCGCAATTGCGCCAGTGGATTCACGCCCTCGTCAACGGACATTTCCAATTGAGCCTTGTTGACGATGGGTTGCATCCCCTTGATCGCGGGCTTGTTGGTGAGCGCCGCCGAGTGGATCGCCACCAGTTTTCGATCCGACTTGCGAATCATCGCCACCGGCGACAGATATCGATATTCTTTTGCGGTCAGCATCGTTGTCGCCTGCTGTGTCCATTCGATATGCGCGACAAGTCCAACACCCGGTTTCGACTCCAGGCGTTTGATCCAACCAGCGGCTGGCGCCCGACCGTCCGGCGAAGCATACGTTCCACCCAACGTCTGGTGTTCATAGTCAATGGGCAAATCCGTCGCGTGCTCGTTAAACGCATCGATCGCGAACCGCACCGACTCTTCGTCTACCACGAAACTGCCGTTGGTGCTTTCCACCTGACCCCACGGCGCGATCAACACTTGCGTCGGTATGTTGTCGCCCGTAAGCGATGCGGAATGCAACGCCGTCACCTGATGTTCTTCGTTTTTAGATTGTTGTTTTGTGCTTGTCATCATCACCCCTACGATTAAAACTAAAAATGTTTGATTGTTCTCATCCAATAACATCACATGCGTATGTTCGTGTGTGCAGTTTGAACGATCACTCTCGCATTCCCGCGAGCGTGGGTTCGTTTTGAGAACCGCGCGGGATCCCCAACGCATCATGCGCCCATCCTTCGGGAACGTTTACGCCGAGTTGATTGATCGCAACATCCAACACCTCAGCCAATTGAGCTGGCTGCATTTTCTGTTTGACCTTGCGTCGAAAGTACGGAACCGGCATTTCATCCCCAAACTTGAATCGAACCATCGGACCCAGAAGATCACGACGAATCGTTCGACATTCTTTCCGAATATCATCCGCTAAAACATCCTGTCGCACCTGCTCGTGAACCTGCGTCGCCGCCAGCGATCCTTTTTGCCCGGTAATGTCCGTCGTCAACGTCTGTCCCAGCCAGGCCTTACTCATTTCCCGATTCACAAATTCAATAAACCGCTCATACGGCGGACCCATCGTGCCTCGATTGGCTTCGATCACCTGTAAGTCAACCGCCCTCGAAAAAATACCGGCTGCGTTGCTACCGAGTGATTCGAGCATGTGCATCATCTCACGCTTTTCTTCGTCGGTTGCGGTTGGTTCATAACGCGCGATGCGGACGGGCATACCGAACACTTCCGAAAAGATCATCCAGTCCTTCAGTGCCAAATTTTTCGCCAGATAAATCATCGCGGTCACCCGCAACAGCCCGCCGCGCTGTGGAAAACCGGAAACACTGTGGGGGGTATGTATAATAAACTTGTTGGCTCCGATTTCGATCCCATCGCGCGGATGTTCATCAGTCAGAATTCGTAAGTCATCGCTTCCATCAAACATGATTCGCGAAAAATCAATCGGAATGATGTTCACCGGACGAAGTTCACTTTTGATCATACCCCATTCAATTTCGGCGATCGCAATGTTACGTCCGACCGCCAATGAAAGATGTTGCAACCCCTCGTCGAAGCTTTCCATGTCCGCCAGTACTTCTCGACAATAAGTCGCAGCCCCATCCGCCCGACGACGATCCACACCCGTACGCACATCCGCGGCGCTCACCACATCCCAGTCCAGCCCGGTCAGGGCAAACCGCCGCATGTTGGCGATCGAAAACAGATGGGCATCCTTTTCCTCCATCTCCTCAAACAGTTGCATCGCCGTCGACAGCGAACCATCGTCAGCCTCTTTCAAAATAGCCATCAATCGAGATGGGGTAAGTCCCACACCCGGATAATCCCGAACGGAATCCTCTGCCCGCGGGGTGACCACGGTTCCGATACTGGGCCTTGTGTCGTTGTTTCTGGTCAAGGTTCTTAGGATGGTCTGTGTCAAACTCATGTATCTTTACTCCGCAATATAGGATTCGTATTTCATTTGATTACCATGTTCCCTGTCGTGCAAAATGAAGCGGTTTGATGTTGATGGATTCAATGGTGAGACCGTGAGCCTGATCAGCTGCGTGCAACGCCAGCGCCGCCGCCCAGAACCGATCCGCGTGACTACCCTCTTTTCGAGGCGCACTCAACATAAAATGACCCGACGCAGAAACACTACGCTCCACGCTGTGCCAGTCGTTTCGAATACGCTCATCGTCGGGAATGCGAATACGTTTTGACTCCACGGCGATACGCAAACCCGAAGCCATTTGCGATTTCAACGCCACCGTAAACATGAGTCCCGCAACACGATGACTGCCAAACTGCTCCTGGGCCTGCTCCGCCAGTTGCATGCCCAGCCCGCCCGCGTCAATACAAACCCGACGCACCGTGCGATGTGATAACACCGCTTCGAGTAACTCAAACTGAACGCGAAAAGGTGCATTCGACAATTCGAACATCGCCAGCGTGACAAACCCTTCACCATCGTTCGCCAAAATCCACACCACGGTTAAATCACGAACGCGACCGATATCCACGCCGACAAAAAGTTCACGCGATTCATCAGCTAACTCCTCCACCGATTCCAGCAATCGCAGTGATGGATCCACACAACCCGCGATCTGGTCGTACGTTAAAAACGCAGTTGACTCGTCCAGAAAATCGCACAAAAACTCCTGACGATAAAGCGTGTCGTCACCCATCGCCCGTCGAACCTCATCCGCATCCGCATCCAGCCCCAGCGCAATCGCATCGGGCAGCGTGATCACACTATTTGAAAACAACTCGTTGTCCTGCAACTGATAAAAAATGTTACTTTTACCTTTGGGGGTGGAAGCTACGTCCAGCTCGCCATCGCCGCGAAGCAGCGTCGGAAACATCGCAGCCCATATATCGCGATCGAATGCGTGCAGAGCGAATTCATCGAGAAACACATCACCCGTAAACCCGCGTGCGGTCTGCGGATTGGCCGGTAATCCGATCACGCGAACCCCGCCGGGAAGCACAATCTCCAACTGCTTGATACTCAAATCACGAAAACAGCGGTTGTCGTAATAATCCGTTGCGATTTTTAACGCTTCACAATGCTGCCGCGCTTTTTGCATCAGCTCCCGACTCTGACGTTCACCCGCGGATAGAAAAATCTGTGTGCGACGCCGTTTCATCCCTCGCAAAATCCGTCGCAGCGACTTGGTAAAACTCTTACCCGTCTGCCGCGACCAGCAATTCCAGCGAAACCGCGCTTCGGATTCCACATCCTCCCGCTGATAATCCAGCAGAGGAATAATCGGTTTTACCCGGGCAGGCTCAGCTACAACGGTTTGTGGTTTAGTTTGTGATTTGGTATGACCCACGATCGACCCCGCCGATGATCACACCCGCACGCGTGTGCGAATGCCCCAACGGGTACAAAACGCGCACCGTGAACGCAGCCAGCAGATAAAAGAAGCGATCAAACCACACCAAGTCGGTTGGTAATGATCCACTGTATCGGAATGAGGGTGTGACCTGTGTTATGAATAACGACACTATGGCATGAAACGGATCAACTCTGTTGTCTGTGTGCATCGTCCATGACCCATCAATAAAAAAGTCCCGTGACCATTCCAATCAGAATCATCACGGGACGAGTTGTTTTTTTATCTACGAGGCCAGTCTGTCAAAATATAACCTGCTCGACGCTCCTAAACGTCCTAATTTTCCGCGGATTCGTCCGCCTGGGTGACGGAGGAAAGGCTCTCCATTTCGTCTCCGCTTAAAATCTTATCGATGTCCAGCAGTATCTTTACTTCGTCGTGAACTTTACCCATTCCGAGAATCAAGGATGTATCCAGCGATCGCCCGAACGGTGGGGGTGGCTCGATATTCGATCCGTCGATATCCATCACTTCCGAAACCGTATCCACGATAATCCCAACCTCCATTCCCACATCCACCACGATAATGCATGTTTGTTCGGTGGCTTCAATCTCCTCAAGTCCGAACTTCAAACGCAAATCAACCACGGGGATCACCTTGCCACGCAAATTGATCACCCCTTTCACATAATTTGGCATCTGCGGGACAGCCGTGATCTTCATCATACACACGATTTCGCGCACTTTTAAAATCTCAACACCCTGTTCCTCGCCCGCCAGCATAAAGGTTAAATACTTGCCGCCTTTTTCAACCAGCGAGGAAGAATTGTCTGAGGCCTCGGCCTGCGTTTGTTCAATAGCCATTGTATTCATCATGGGTTCACCTGATTATGATTCATAAAATAGTTGATTATCCATCACACGCATCATCCGCGACTAAAAATCAC
The DNA here is from genome assembly GCA_965364865.1 of uncultured bacterium. GTDB lineage: Bacteria > Planctomycetota > Phycisphaerae > UBA1845 > UBA1845 > CBDTZI01. Next base: position 11,256 of record CBDTZI010000046.1, read on the forward strand.
TCATCGAATCGTGATCCATCGTCATAAAATCCTGGGATGAATTGTTCTGTTTCGCCGACAGTGACACAGCCGACCCTTCTTGTCCGGCACCTTCGTTGGGGTTTTTCTGTTTCCAGCTTGATCCTTTTGTTTTGAGTCGCTGGCTGATCTTACCATTATCCTTTTTGTGCCTGACATCAGCCACCGAATTGTGATGGCCACTCCCACTAATCAACGCCGCAAGATCGCCCACCATACTCTTTACGGTTGCCGCTTGTGACGCCATCTCTTCAGAGGCCGAAGCCGACTCTTCCGCACCCGCTGCGTTTTGCTGCGTCACCTTGTCCATCTGCGAGACCGCGGTATTCACCTGTTCCACGCCGCGTGCCTGCTCTTCCGAGGCCGTACTGATCCCTTCGATCAACTCAGCCACCTTGGTCACATCCGTAACAATCGTGCCCAAGGCCTTACCCACGTCACCCGCCACCGCCGTTCCTTCGCGCGTCTTGGATACGGAGCCTTCAATCAGTGTCGTTATATCACCGGACGCCGAAGCCGCTCGCTGAGCAAGGTTTCGAACTTCATCCGCCACCACCGCAAAACCCTTACCGTGTTCACCGGCCCGAGCCGCTTCCACCGCCGCGTTCAACGCCAACAGATTGGTCTGGAAAGCGATTTCCTCGATGACCTTGATGATCTTACTGATTTCGCTGGATGCACTATTGATCGCTTCCATTGAAACATTCAATTTGTCCATCGTCTCATTGCCACTTTGAGCCGCCACCTTGGCTTTACCGCTCAACTCGTTGGCTTGCTTGGAGTTTTCCGCATTCGTGCGTGTCATCGCCGCCATCTCTTCCAACGCACTGGAGGTTTCTTCCAATGACGCAGCCTGTTCCGTCGCACCCTCCGCCAACTGCTGTGATGAAGTCGATACCTGATCCGCCGCTTCGTTCACCTGATCGGCCCCTTCATTGAGACTGGCGATGATTCGATTGACGGGTTTCGTGATCGAACGTGTAATAATCGTTCCGAGAATCGCACACAGCACGACGCCCGCACCTAGTAGAATCCATTCAATATTAATGAGAAACGCGGTCAGACTTTTACTCTCAGCCATATCCGTTTCCATGAGTTGTTTCTGACTGGTGATCATGGCATCCAGATTCGTCTTAATGGCAAACGCCGTCGGCGCCGCTTTGGTACCCAGCCAACGGTTAGCCAGATTCCACTCCTCGCCTCCACGAATCTCAAACATCTTGGATGGCAGCGGGTCGAACTCTTTTCGTGTAGCTGCGAACAAGTTGTATGCATCGCGCTGTTCGGGTGTCAAGAGATTGACGTTGTTGGTAAGATCGCCAAATCGCCTTGTGTTCTTCGTCCAAAGTATATCGAACTGATCCTTGAACTGTTGGTCGCCGGATAGTAGATAGGTTTGAATGGCCCCAATACCCAATCCGAGAGTTCCACGCGTGTCAGCCATCATGCCCAACAGAGCTTTGCGTTTGAGGGTCGCGCTTACCAGTAAACCAATGTCGTCCTCGGTAATATTCTTCTTCGTTCCGTCAGCTGTGAATCCAAGGCCCAGAAGAATCTTGCCTACTTTCGGATCATGCGTGACGGGAGTAGATACGACGAGGATGCCCATCATATCGCCCAGCTTGAAGTTTTTCTTTGGACTGTCTTGATGATTGTTGTGGCAGG
>CBDTZI010000047.1:0-12910 GCA_965364865.1 uncultured bacterium
GGCATGATTCGTCCGGAAAAGGGTCTGGAATTTTTGATCCGTGCGCTGCCTCTGATCGAATCGCCCAAACCGGTTCATCTTGCGCTGGTTGGATCGTGGGATCAATTTTCTTTTGAACGAAATCGCCTGATGGAAATCATCCAATCCCTGAAGATCGAGAATCAGGTCCTTTGGGAGGGATACGCCGCTTTTGGACACGCGCTGTTCGATCAGTATGACCGAGCCGACATTCTGGTGTTACCCAGTATTTCAGAGGGTACCCCGCGCGTGCTGGTTGAAGCGCGGGCGAGAAGTTTGCCGATCGTAAGTACAAACGTCGGCGGTATACCCAGTAGCATCTCCCATGGTGAAGATGGCTTGCTGGTCGAACCACGCGACGTCACAGACATGGCACAGGCAGTGTCGAAAATTATTCAGGATGAATCGTTACGAAAAAAACTGATCACCCAGGGAAGGAAAAACGTTGAGCAGATCACCGTGGAGAAATTCGTGGAGCTGGTCATGGCTTTATTAACCGGTAGGGAAGTTGCGGAGGATCGGTCGTTACAGCCCTCCTCATCTCCCCCAAACCCTTTTTCTGGATCATCTTCAACATAAATAATAAGCAAAACAACATGCACATTCTCTATCTACATCAATATTTCGCAACACCCCACGCACAAACGGGAACTCGATCGTATGAGTTCGCTCGAAGATGGGTCGCTGCGGGGCACCGCGTCACCATGATCACGACTGCAGCCAATCTTACTTCCGAAGATTATGGCCCCGTTCCCAGAAAATTTATATCGCGAATACCTATCGACGGCATTGAAGTCATCGCCATCAACATCGCCTACCGCCAGTCGATGGGATTTCTTCGCCGGCTCTGGTCGTTTTACCTTTTCATGAAAATCGCTTCGTGGTTTGTGTTGATCCAACCCGACGTGGATGTGGTTTATGCCAGCAGCACTCCGTTGACCATTGGCGTACCCGCGTTGGTGGGTCAATGGTTTCGACGCCGACGATTTGTGTTTGAGGTGCGCGACCCCTGGCCGGCGGTGCCCATCGAAATGGGCGTGTTGAAAAACTCGTTTCTCATTTTCCTGGCGAAAAGACTTGAGCGAATGATTTATCGAAATGCCTCCGCGATCATTACCGCTTCCGAGGGGATGACCGAGCTGGTGCAGCGCGTAACTTCCACGGATAAAAAAATAATTACCGTTCCCAACGCCGCGGATACGGATGTGTTTACGCCGGAAGTAGACGGTCGAGCCGTTCGTCAGCAGCATGGTTGGGAAGATCGATGCGTATGCCTGCATGCCGGAGCGATGGGTCGAGTGAACGGCCTGGAATTGATTGTACGTGCAGCTCACCATTTCCGAGAGGATCCGGAACTGTTGTTTGTGTTGGTGGGCGAGGGTAAAGAAAAAGAATCGCTGATCGCTCAATGCGATCAGTTGGGATTAAAGAACATTCAAATCATTGACGGGATCGCAAAAAAAGAAATGCCAGCCATGCTGGCTGCCGCCGACATCTGCCTGATGACCATCGCCAACATACCGGTTTTGGAACGCAACAGCGCCAATAAATTTTTCGATTATTTGAGTGCGGGCAAGCCCGTCATATTAAACTACAGCGGATGGCAGAGAATAATTTTGGAATCAACCCAGGCGGGTGTGGGTTGTGCGATTGACGATGCCAATGAATTTTTTGAAAAAATCGCATCGCTCAAATCAGACTCTATTAGACGAAAAACGATGGCTCAAAACGCCCGCAAGCTCGCAAGCGAACAATTTAACCGCGACGACCTGGCTGATGCAGCCTTGAAGGTTGTTTTGGATTGTGCTTGACACCATTGACCATACTCACCCATAGCCTGATTTGTGCTATCATAGAAGGGGGATATGATAAGTTTGTAGAGTCCACCTCGGATGGGAAAAATGCACAGGCAATCGAAACAATCTATACGGATGTGCGGCTACCTGATGGCTTCTGTCATCATACTGCATTGTGGAGCATGCAGTCCGAGCGATCCGAAAAACGAAAACGCGAATACGGGTGCGCCATCCTCTAGCCTCTCGACGAAAACTTTTGCCGACATTACCAAACAAGCTGGGATACACCACACCCATCACAAGCCCGTGCTCGATCACAAACTTGACAACATCATGTCCTGGGTGTGCAGCGTCGGAGCAGCAGCTGCGGCTGGCGACTACAACAACGACGGATGGCTCGATCTTTACGTCACCGATTCGCGCAAAGGTTTTCCCAACTTTCTTTATCGCAACAACGGCGACAAAGGCTCCCCGCGATTTACTGACGTCGCCAAACAAGCCGGTGTAGCTGATCTCAACGGTGATCTGGGCACCAGTATGGATTGCATCTGGGGCGATTACGACAACGACGGCTGGGATGATCTTTACGTCGTGCGCTGGGGAAAAGATGCGCTGCTTCACAATAATCACGACGGTACATTCACCGATGTCAGCGAAAAATTATTCATACGAAAAAACGGATCGCCCGGCACCGACTGGGCCAACGGCAACGCCGCGATCTTTTTCGATTACAACCTTGACGGGCGGTTAGATATTTATGTGGGCAATTATTTTGATGAGGTGGATTTGTGGCAATTGAAATCCACGCGCATCATGCACGACCATTTTGAAAAATCGCGCAACGGCGGGCGAAACTATCTCTACCAGCAACAACCCGACGGAACGTTTGTCGAATTAGCTGAGTCGCTGGGTCTGGACGATCCGGGCTGGACCTTGGCGGTGGGATCCGCTGACATCAACAACGATGGCTGGGCTGATTTATACTGCGCAGACGACTTCGGGCCCGATCAACTCTTTATCAACCAGCGTGATGGAACCTTTACCAACGTAAGCGATTCCGCTATCGGAAAAGACACCAAAAAAGGAATGAACGTCGACTTCGGCGATTTTAATAATGATGGCTGGCTGGACGTCTACGTCACCAACATCACCACCGCGGAATACCTGCAGGAAGGTAACATGTTGTGGCATAACAACGGCAACGCGTTTGGCGGTACGTTGACCCTGAGCGACATCTCACTGGAGACTTCTACGTTTGATGGCGGATGGGGGTGGGGTGGAAAGTTTTTCGATTACGACAACGACGGCGATCTCGACATCATCACGGTCAACGGATTTATCAGCGCTGGCGAGGGTAACTACTGGTACGATCTTGCGTCGTGGACGGTAACGGATAAAGACCCGACCGATGCTCGCCATTGGCCTACGATTGGGGAGCGATCTTTTTCCGGCTACGAAACGACCCGATTGTTTCAAAACGAGGGGACGTACACGTTTTCGCAGCGGGCGAAAGAATTGGGCTTGGACAATGATCGAGACGGTCGCGGCGTGGTGGTGTTTGATTTCGACAACGACGGCGATCTGGATATTTATCTCGCCAATCATGATCAGCCACCCAATCTTTACGAAAATCGAATCGATCAAAAGAAGAATCATTGGCTTATGATTTCGCTGGAAACCGACCCTGCACAAAAAATAAACCGCAACGCAATTTCTACTCGCGTCACGGTAGTGAGTTCCGCGGGTACGCAAATCCGCGAGCGGGATGGGGGTAACAGTTACAGTGGGCAGAGTGATCCGCGACTGCATTTCGGATTGGGCGAAGTCGATACGGTGCAGTTGCTGGAAGTACGCTGGCCCGATGGCGGTTTACAGTATCTGGAAAACGTCAAAACCGACCAGATCATTACGGTACGACAGAACACGAAGACATACGCAAGCCAACTCGCGATCGAAGTCGACCCACCCAAACCCTGGCGGCCGAAAAAAGAAGATTTACCGAAAATCGCATCCATCTCCCATGACAAACTCAATCGACTGTTGTTAGAGATGGAAGATCAACTGCATAAACATCCGGATGACTACACGCTGGCTAGTCGCTATCGAAAACATTGCGCGACGTATGATCAACACGATCGATCGATTCAATTTTTCGTTAAGCAAGTGGAGAAAAATCATGAGCAGATGCGTTACCGCATGGAATTATCCTGCTCATACATCGATAAAATTCCCACCTGCGGCGGAGTCGCAGCCATCGTGAGTAAGGGTACACTTGCTCGAAAATCACTGGATCAATTGGATGTGGTGATCGCCGATCATCCCGACCTGTGGCAGGCGTATTACTGCCGAGGCATGAACCATTTGCATTGGCCTCGCGCGCTGCTGCACTCAGATGACGCCGTCGTGGATTTGACGAAGTGTATTGATTTGCAGAAAAAACATCCGTCTGCGGATATCCCCACATACTTCGTGCGAACCTACCTTGCGCTGGGTGACGCCCATACCAAAGCAAAACAATATGACCAGGCCCGCCAAGCCTGGCGTGATGGAACAAAGCTGTTTCCTAAAAACCAAGATTTGAAAGCTCGTCTGGCGATAACGGATAACTCAATACTGTTGGCGTTTGTCGAAGAGACACGAAGCCTGCAACAGCCCATCGATACCGGATTATCTTTTCTCGATCAAAACTAACGCTTATTTTTCAGGTGCGAATTTGTCGCGCGGGGGCACAAGTGCCCTATTCTTTTTCTTGGAAAAAGGGTGGGGAACCATGAGCGTCACTTGAATGTATTTATTTTTCAGGCGCGAATTTATCGCGCGGGACCCAACGCGTATTGTACTGGATCCGCCAGTCGTTTTCATCAATGATGTGTATCGTCGAGAGATTGGGATCTTCATTGGGTAACGGGCTGACCTGATTCCCATTGACGACGTTGTGGTCGCCGTCTTTTTCCCACCCGAAGGAATAAAAATAAAACGTTCGACGCATACCCTGCGGTATAGGTGGCAGTTTATCCGCGGGAAATTGTAACGTCACCACATCCCCCGCATTGACCAACGCCAACCGGTCATCGCGCGTCGCAACCAACTCCAACACATCGCCGTAACGAGTGCAAAAGCCTTCCAGCGCACCGCGCCACGATGGAAAATTAGAGACCACATCAAAATCGGGCGTTACGGGATAATCCGGGCCATGCGATTTCATCTCAGAAAATCCACGCCATTGCAGATCTGCACGAGCGGGTAACAATTCGTACGAAACCTCGCGCGGCAGTTCGATGCGCTCCATCAGACGGATTCGATCCCAGTGGATTTCAAACGTATTGATCAAGCGTAGACGTTTAGCCTGGGGTGGCAGTTTCCCTGCAAGATCGCAAAGAATCGTTTTGGTTTTACCAGCTGGCATTCCCACAACAACATCGACAGGCAACCATTGGCCAGCCATCGTTTCAACTTCAATTTTCGGAGGAATGATGTTATGCGATGAACTCTGCGACAAGGCGATGTTTGAAGATGCCTGGCCATAGTTTAACCAACCCGTCAGCGCCAGCACCAGCGATTTTTGGGTGTCCAGCGATCCAAAATCCAATGTGATCGTGAGCGGATTACACATACCGCGAAACGGGGGCGGAAGCGGTGAACCCATCGGGGCAAATTTGTTGTCAATCGTAAGAAGCGCATCGCTGCGATCAATTCCGTCGTCACCCATAGCGATACGTAAGGGTTGGGTGTCGCGCAGGGCCCAAAGCTGTGACGGAGGAAACGGGGCGGGCATGAGTTTATCTGTCGAATGAATTTCGATGTGTTCGGGATGATCCACCGCGAGCAGCTTCGCATTGTCGAGGTATAGCACCTCCAGAAATTCGCTGGTGACCTTGACCGTGTAATAACCGTGCAGCGGAGGAAACGATTGTGCATCGCCGATCATCACCAGCTCATCCGGGTCCGCGGGCAGTATCCTATCACGCGACAACGGCAGACCCACAGGGGCGTTGCCCAGAATATCCGTCACAAATCGAAACCGCTTTCCGTCCCAGGCGTAAAGAAACGGACACGAACCGGTCGCCACGTTTTTTTCAACGATGGTTATGGGCTTCTCAGTCTTGAGCAATGCGGCAATCTGATTATCCACCACGCCGTTGGTCCACACCGTTTGAATCGAATCGAACTGCCGTCTTGATCGCAAGCCGATTTCGATGGGTGTCTGACTCACTGTGCGCGATGTAAAAAATAATCGATCACGCAATTCGATATGGGTGCCGTATCCCGAAGGATTGGTCTTTACCGTGGATAATCGAATTTTTAGTTGACCGTGAGCGTGACCGCCGTTGTTACTTAGCAAGTGTAACATGTTTGCATCGCTCACCAGCAATAAATCTGAATCGCCATCCGTATCAAAATCAGCTGCAATGACGTCTTGTAAGGTTGGTAAGCTTAATAAAGTCAGGCCCATCTTTTCGCTGACGTCTATCCATTGATCCGCGCTCATGCTTTTAGACGGCGTGCCTCGAAAGATTCGGACCGCGCCTTGTGCGGGATACTCCTTGTTTTTTCCGACCAGAGCGATATCAAGCCTCGCGTCGTTATCGAAATCAAAAAGTATCGCTGCGGAAACTTCGATATTTGGCAGATTGATCCGTGTCTGTCTGAATGTTTTATTTTCGAGAATAATGATCTGGCCATCTGTAATCAGAATGATTTCAGGATATCCGTCATCCGTTAAATCGCCTGCCAGCATATGGTTGGCGATAGGCCAGGGTCCGGGCGGTTCGGTCATTTTTGAAAACTTCCCGATCCGCTGATTTTCATACACCACGGTTGTATTCTGATCTCGCATGACCACGATATCGACCGCTACGTTTTGATCCAGATCACAGGCGATACAATCATTGGCAAGCCCCACACCTTTCAGGCTCGCCTCCTCCGTAACATTCTGAAATGTAGCATCGCCATTATTTTGCCACAATTGCAAACCGGAGGATTGCGACACCAGCAGATCGAGATCACCGTCATGCTCATAATCTATCCACTGCACAAAGGGCGATTTGATTTTATCCAACCCAGCGGATTCGGTGATGTCCTGAAACGATTTTTCACCGGTTCGCTTCAGAAGCCGTAATCCTTTTTTTCCATTCACGATCACATCGTTTTTCGCGTGCTGGTTAAAATCATATTTTTCACCAGCGGGGACGTCGTCGTAAACATTACCCACAAGAATCTGTTCAAACACAGTTTCGCCTTCAAGAGAAATGTCCATCGTCTCCCGCTCAAACTGTCCTTCCGCTGACATTTTCAATCGAGCGAACCCTCCATGGGGTCCGATGACTATCAGCGTATATTTCCCCTGCGCATCTTGATCGAGCACCGTGACCGCGGTCGCGATCCGATCTGGCGGCGCTGCAAAAACCTGCTCTGTAACGTCGGTGAATGTAACGTCGATCGCGGACTCCATCTTCACAGCTGGACGAACATCATCCGACGTAGGAGATTCCGGCATCGTGTAGAAACATTTCTCCAGCGCATTTACGGAACGCGTATGATCGGGAAAAAGTTTTTTAAGACGGATAAACTCCTTCATGTGTTTTTGAAATTGATCGCGCAGATGATTTCTTCGCGCGTGCGTCGCCATTTTGAAGTGTACCGAAGCGTTCAACGGGTCGAGATCGATAGCTTTTTTCAGTTGTTTATAAGCAAGGTCATGCTGAAGATTGGATTCATACACCCCAGCCAGTTGATATCGCACGGTGGCGGAACGTGGATCAAGTCGCACAGCTTGTTCGAGCGCTACCGTAGCCTGGTTGAAAAGGGATCGATGTTTATACGCCAGTCCTCTCAAATAATAAGTAGCGGGTGATTGGGGATCTAATTTTTCTGCCCAGCCCAAGGGAGGCAACACCATTTTGTGATCGCCAGCCATCAGCCGTGCACGAGCCAGGTTGCGAAACGCGGGGGCAGATTTTCGATTGATTTTGATGGCGTCATCAAACGCTTGCGCCGCTTTTTTGGCATCGCGGTTTTCAAGATGAGCTTTACCCAGATTCATCAGACGAAAAAAATCCGGCTGGTTTTCAGGTTGAGCGATTGCGGGGGATGCAACACATAGAAGAAAAATCGCACCGGCTTGAGCACAAGGTCTGAAAGCATGGAATAAATTGTGATCCGAATTCGTTATCAACGTTGAAACCTTTTTTTAAGGAGGAGTCATGATTATAGACAAATTATTCACGATGATCATCTTGCACAGGAGATACATATCAAGTTCAAACATCGTATAAACTTACAATAAAATCAAATTCCGGGCAATTTATCGGACCCATACAAAGTCGGGCAATTTTTATCCCGCCAAACCGGTCCGAGAGAATCTTCCGATCGTGTAAACTATGATAAAGTGTAACAGATATTTCCGACAGATTGTGGATTTCGGGCTTCAATCACAATGATATTCATTTTTAGACTCAACATTTGTGCTGATTTTCATTCGCCACAAAACGCTGTAAGGGAGAAGCGGTACGATTCGGACGAGGCGTAAAACACTTTAACACGCGTTGATTGCCCGGTCTATTTTGAACCTGAGGGAAGAGCCATGAAATCGTTTATTCTTGTCACCGCCATTCTTACATCATTTTTGATGGTGCTTCACGAATCTTCACTGCAGGCACAAACCGTTCACACGGTCGAACTGAGTGGGATACAATTTATTCCTGCGGAGATTGAAATCCAAGTTGGTGATACCGTACATTGGGTATGGGTCAGCGGTTTTCATAACGTGGAAAGTGGTACGGTTGTGGCAGGCGGAGGTGTACACGACAATCATTTTCGTTCGGGTAATCCAACGTCGTCGGCTGGTACCATTTTTGATTGGGTCTTTGATCAGACCTTCCTCTTTGCGCATCCCATATCCAGTCACACTTATCCTTATTTTTGTGTTGTTCATGCCGGCTTAAACATGACCGGAACCATCACCGTACTCCTGATCGGCGATATTGACGGTGATTTGGACATTGATTTGACAGATCACAATCTTACGGCAACATATATGATCGGCCCTGATGCATTATTTCTTCCCGAAGCGAGTAGTGTTGAGCATCAGGATCAAGCCGACATTGATGGTGATGGTGACGTCGACCTAAAAGACTGGGCTATTTTTACAAAACAATATCACTGGTTAAACATGAGCACTAGAATCTCCGTAATCAATCGGAAAGGGCAAACATGTTGAAATCGACCTGTAGAAATGTCTTACTGATAATATTTTTAAGCGTCGCAGCTGGCACAACTCCTGCTACCGCGCAAACCACACACACCATCAATCTGAACAATTTTGCCTTTGCTCCCCCAGACATCACAATCGCAATTGGTGACACGGTTCACTGGGTGTGGGTCGACGACCATTTTCATAACGTCGAAAGCGGAATCATCGTGGACAGCGCGGGCGTCCACGACAACAATTTTCGTTCGGGTGATGCAACCAACGTAGATGGTATGACGTATGATCTGACGTTTGACCAGGCGTTTCTCAACACAAACACCATGCCCGACCATGTTTATCCTTTCTATTGCATTGTACACGTCAGCATCAACATGGCTGGTACGATCAAGGTTCTACTGGCTGGCGAATGCGATACGAATGCTGATTGTGACGACGGCGATGCCTGTAACGGTGATGAAACCTGCGTGGATAACGCATGTCAATCGGGTTCAGCTATCGTTTGTGATGACGGGGCTTACTGTAACGGTGAAGAAACCTGCGTAGAGGGTGTATGTCAGGTCGGAACCACCATCGATTGCGATGACAGCGTTGATTGTACGATTGATTCATGCAACGAAGATACCGACACCTGTGACCACACTACGAATGACATCGTGTGTGAGGACAATCTGTTTTGCAATGGCGCCGACCGTTGCCATGTAACATCTGGCTGTATTCATGCGGGTAGCCCGTGTGACGCGGGTACCGTTTGCAATGAAGTTTCGGAGGAATGTGTCGCTTGCATGATGGATGAACATTGTAACGACGACATCGACTGTACGATTGACCGCTGCATTAACAACGCTTGCGATCACCAGGCTCTTAGCAGCATGTGTGAGGACAACCTGTTTTGTAATGGCATTGAAATATGCAAACTAACTGAGGGATGTAAAAGTTTGGGAAATCCCTGCCTGAAAGGTGTGTGTGATGAAGCGACCGACTTTTGCGCAAATTGTCTGACAGACTCTGATTGCGATGACGGAGATGATTGCACCGATGACACATGCATCATCGGAGAATGTGAATTTGAATCGATTGAAGATTGCGGCGGGACGGATGATACACCCGATGATATACTAGACGACAACTCAGACAGTCCTGTGGGTCAGGTTACACCACCGCTGTGTGGAGCTTTTGGAATGATTCCGATGTTCTTTATGTTCTTCGGACTGGTGGGAGTCAGAACACAAAGACGCCGGAAACACACACGATAAAGCCCAAAACGTCTCCATAGTTTACAAATGATGGAGGATCGGTTGATTGTATGCAGCCATCCTCCCGGGCCGATGATTCAAAACGTAGACGAATGAACAGTCACTCTACCATCATGATTATAGCTGCGGTCTGCGCAGCAATGTCGGCTATCGTGGTTGCCCAAAACGCACGCACTACGCCGCCTTCGTTACGCCGATCCGTGCAGGGTGATCGCCCTGTGGTTTACGAATACGTCGGCACCAAACGATGTCGAATGTGTCATACGAATCAATACGACGACTGGCGAAGCACTTCCAAAGCCGATGCGTTTGAAGCCTTGAAGCCTGGCCGCCATCCCGAAATCAAACGAAACGCAGGCCTTAACGTCAATCTGGATTACACAACGGATGAACGTTGTCTTGTCTGTCACACGGTTGGATACAATCAGCCCGGAGGATACGCGATCCCGAATCCCAAAGACGATCGCACACAACGAGTGGCGACGGCCCGCGAGGGTGTGGGCTGCGAAGCGTGCCATGGACCGGGCAGCGGTTTTATTCAGGTGATGCAGGATATCTCACGAAACGATCGACCCTATCACCCGTCAGAGGTGTACCAGGCAGGCCGCAAAAAAGTGACGCTCAAAAAATGTTTAACCTGCCACAACAAAAACGCGCTGTGCATGACCCACAACCACGACATGACAACCTTGATCAGCCGAAGCGGACTCAAACTGAACGTAACGGAGCGTAAAGGCTTTCACAAAAAATTCCCCTTTAAGTATCGCGTACCACAGGAAAAAATACCACCGTTTACGAAAAAAACGCGTGGCGAATAACCCTACAATTGTCTTCGCCTCGAAAGGAAAACCATGTTTGTCGATGAAATTCAAAAAAGAGCGTATCGAGCCATCACTGTTGCATTGGCTTCGGCGTGCTGGCTAGCGCTCAGCGGATGTGCAACACCCGTGAATCCACCGGGCGGTAATGGCGACGGAAACACCACGGTTTTATTCTCGACGCAAATTCAACCAATTTTAACATCCAACGGTTGTTCGGGTTGTCACAGTGTAGGCGGGATTGCAGACTTAGATGGCATTGCACTCAGGCTTACCGCTCAGGAATCTTTCGCTGGATTAGTGAATCAAAACAGTGTGCAGGATACTTCGTTAATCATTGTCGTCCCGGGCGACTCTGCATCCAGCCTGCTGGTTGAAAAAATTGAATCGAGTAATCCAGCGGTCGGCGCTCGCATGCCGCTATTCGGACCTGCACTCACCCAGGCAGAAATCGATCTGATCAAAAACTGGATCGACCAGGGTGCGATGAATAATTGAATAATAGTAGGGCGGGCTTTGCCCGCCGCAAGGACCAATGAAATAACCATACGAGCAAAAGCTTGACCTACCGGGTCTGCCGCAACCGACCCTGCTTAATGAATAGCGTGTAGCACGGACAAGCAAAGCTTGACCGTGGCACCCATATTGTATTCACCGGGGATAAGTAGGGCGGGCTTTGCCCGCCGGATGATGTCGGGCAATAGCCCGATCTGCCTGATCCGAACAGCGGTCCCTACATATTGTACAGTGAACTCTATTTACGACCGGTTCATCCAGTTCTCGAACGATTTGAATGAATAAGGTCTGTTCAAAAATTCCTGCACCATATCGGCTGCCTTTCTCGATCCGCCGGGTTCGAGAATCAGTTGTCGATATCGTTTGGAGACGCGACCATTCATGATCCCGCTCTTTTCAAACTGGCTGAACAAATCCTTTGCAATCACCAGCGACCACATGTAGGTATAATAAATCGCGGAATAGCCATTGAGGTGACCAAAGCTGCATTGAAAATGCGTGCCGTCCACATATTGAAACGGGCTGAATTTATTCTGCAATTCGATCATCTTCGCGGTGGTGTCCAGATCAGCGGGGTCTCTGTCATAGTAATTTAAGGACACCGATGCATAGAACATCTGGTGAGCCACCCACAACCCCTTACCAAAATCTCTCGCCAGTCGAAGTTTTTCAACCAGCTCATCGGGGATAGATTCGCCGGTCTGGTAATGTCGCGCAAATACTTTCAACGCGCCGCGATCAAAACACCACTCCTCCAGCATTTGTGACGGAGCCTCAACAAAATCCCATTCCGTGGTAATCCCACTATTGCCGATCCACGACCGGTGACCGGCAAAAAGCGTATGTAGCAGATGGCCAAACTCGTGGAAAAAGGTCACCACTTCGTCGTGCTCCATCATCGCGACACCGTCTTCGCTGTCACGGGGATTGGGAAAATTGCAGATTAACGACGCCTGCGGAACACGAAGATTGGAAATACCCGTTCGATAATCAAACTGAGCGGCGTGGCCATACTTGTTGTCACGGGGATGAAGGTCCAGGTAGAACCGCCCGACGTGTTTTCTGCCTTCAAACATATCCCATGCGGTGACGTCTTCATGCCACAAATTCAATCCCTCCACCGGTTTGTACGTGACCCCGAACAATCGACCGGTCAACTCAAACAATCCCTTCTGTACATCCACAAAATTGAAATAGGGTCGCACCGACTGTGGATCGAATGAATACTTTTCGCCCTTGACCAGGTTTTCGTAATACCCCTTCTCCCAATCCTCCACTCGTTCGGCATCGGAATAATCC
>CBDTZI010000048.1:0-12787 GCA_965364865.1 uncultured bacterium
AAGTCTGAGTCACAAACAAAAATTGAGTTTCGCGGACCCGCACACAGACCCACGGGACTTAACAATATCGAGTCACCTACTTTTAGAATTTTCTTGTACGATCGATTTTGAAAATCGAAAAAATGTAAACATCGTCCGCCGGGATCAGCCACCCACAAACATTCCTTGTCCGGAAGAGAGAGTACCGCGCGCGGGCCGTACAAATGAGAGTCGGGTAATTTACCGACGAAAAAATCACCCAGAGACTTAAACGGTGAGGATTGTGATTTCAAATCCGCGGAAGAGGTAAGCTGACCCACATAGCGAATCCTCGGCGGCATGGGATGACCGGGCCACTCCAACCGAGGAAACACAGGTTCAAAAATCGGCCGGGATGTCGTGGCACATCCCCCAACCAGACAACCTGTCAGCACAGACAGAAGCACCCGGACGCGCATCGCCCGAACAGGTAAATCGCATGTCAATCTACGGCGTGGTGAATCCTGCCATTTCGCGGTTATCATCTTATGTCACCTCGTCCATGATCTCATGAACCCGTATGTGTTGATCCTGTGTGATCATCAAAATCGTCTGCGTATCTGAAACATTAGTGAGTGCGAATCCTGTTGGTTGAAATCGTCCTTGAAATTACCAAACTCATAGCTTAGATTCAATTCAGTTTTGCGCACCTTCCAATCCAGTGAAAATTCAAACTCGATACCCTCGTCATCTCCGCTAAAGGTATCATCCTCCATCCGATACGCCAGAGATGTTTCAAAGCTAATCTTGTGAGTGACCGCCCGTCGGTAGCGGGCTTCCACAAAAAAAAGACTCGTATTTCTGGGGTTGGGTTGTCCGAAGTGGATGTCAGTCCAGTGCATACCGATCGAGCCCGTAGCTTTATTCTTGAAATTGCGTTTATAACTGATTGAAGCACGCTTGGATACGAACGGACTGATCGATGATTCGTAATCTTCGTACTCCGCGTTCATGTTCAATGATTGATATCGAAAATCAATACCCACGGCGTTGCTGTCAATTTCTTCGGGAGTGATACCCAGCGCATCTCTCGGTGCTAAATCCTGCGACTGATTTCGCCATTTATAATAAGGGGTTAACCCGTTCTTAAATTCCTGCCGCACGGTGAAAAATTGATTCCAGGTACTCAGTACAAACTCTCCGCCAATACTATACCGATAGGATATTAACACGGTATCGTTATTCTGAATTTGACCGATTGGGATTCGCTCGATCTCCACGTTATCCCCGATGATGCGAAATCGATAATCACTTTCTAATCGATACAATACGGTTCGGTCCTGACTGATGATTCGTATCGAAAATATTTCGATATTCGGCCCTGACAGAACAATCGGCAGCGGGCCAGCAAAAGTCTGCGATTCGTCAATGACTTCGATTCCCTGCTCACCGCCACTCTGCTCATTGCGTTCGTAACCCAGCTGATAATTGGCCCGCAACACACCCCAGGGATTTTTTTTGCGATAATCCAGGTCCAGGTCCGCACCCGCCCGACGAATACGCAATCCCGTACTAAAGTCCTGATCCTGATAAAACCCCGATACCTGTGTGACCAAGCTTTCATAAAGCGAATGCTCCAGCAAGGAAGAGACACGCAGAGAACGTTCGTCGATATTTTCATTACCCGAAACGCTGTTCTGATCGCGTGAAAAAAATTCAAACTGATGGGATGAGCGTAGTCGATCGGAATGCTGCAACGAAATGGATTCTGTAAACCTCAACCGCTCACTGGCGAAGGAACCAGTCTGTTTGAGGTAACCCAATTCCGCTTCGGATCGATTGTTATGGTCTTGTCCAAAATCCAGCCGGTGTCGCAGCGTCAACTCGTCCGTCGTATAATTAAGATCAAAAGGTTTTTCTTCTCTGGATTCATGGTCCAGGATAAACGTAAATTTATGGTATTCGTTAACAATATACTGTGCTTTTAACCACAAGGTGGTGTTCTTTCGTTCGCCTTTTTGATCACCGGCCTTAAGGAAGGGATCATGCTTAATACTCCTGTGCGTTAAGCGTAACTGGATGGGCGTCACGTCGTGAACGTATTGCAAACTCATTCCGTAGCTTGTCGTCACGGTTTCAATACTGCTGCGGAAGGGTCTGGGGTCGAGCGTACGACTGCGCCTTGCATAAACGGTCGTCGGATAGGATTTTTTCTGAAACAACGTACCCGAAAAATCATACTCATAAATCGTGCCGTCTTTTTGTGTATGTTGCGTTCGACGATCCACTTCCTGATCAAAATCTGTACGCTGCAGCCCAAACAACCCAGCCAGAGAAAACTCCATTAAATTGGGATGATATACATAACCACTTGTTTCCAATTTGAGATTTTCCTCGAAGACAGTCTCTTGCAGACGTTCATCGCTTCGCTCGGTCTGCGACTCACGGTTATCATCGCGATGGCGCATGACAAATTCAACATAGCCATGCACTTTATTCAATTGAATGTTTTGAATCGTGTGATGACGTCGGCTGTTCGATTGACAACCGTATCCCAACAGCGATAACCCCGCCATCAAATATAGAATAGAACAGCGCCGTACATTCCTGCGCACGGCCTGTCGGCGTGCGGCATACCGGCTCAATGCATCATCCGTGCTACGATCAACTTGTATCGTTGGCGTAATCACGGAGTGACCTCTTTCACGAAAAACCGATTGTCGCCGCCGTGCGGAAGGTGACACTTCGTGCAGGATTGATCATCCAGATCGCGGTGATGATCTCCCTCCATAAGATCGTCCTGGTCATGGCACTGAAAACAAGTCTCCTGGACCGTGGTGCGTAACATTTTTGGAAACTGACCGCCGTGATGGTGATGACAGAACAGACAATCGCTCACCGCCACCGGGCCATGCGCGTATCGGGCATCACCCGGAATGTCACCGTGACACTGTCTGCACAATCCTTCCTGCGGAGTTTGGCCGATCGACATTCCGTTGCCGGAATGACAAACACCACAACGAAAATCGCCGTAGGGTGGGTGCGGACGAATGGCCGGCTTGGAAACTTGATGGTTGACGACGGCCTGTTTTTTCTCAGCTTCGACTGGCGGTGTATCGGCTGCGGAGGGTGGTTTTTCAGCGGCCTCTTTTAAGGCTCGTACTTCGGCTGGGTTGGGTACGCCATCAAAGAAAAAACGAAGCACGCGATACCGAGTTGTTTCTGCGCATGAAAAACCAATGAAACAAATGACCAGCGAAATAAGTATGATCGGTGTACGTTGCCCTGCCAAGTATTTTTCGCCTCCTCGCCATTGAGTTAATCCTTAGACTCGTCCGGCGACTTCTCCTGTTTCGCGTTTTCATCCTCGGGTGTCTGGTGTTGCTCAACGGGGCCTATGCTTCCCGCCGGTTCGATGGCTGGCAGGGTTTTGATCTGTGACTCAGACAATTTATACCCCTCAGGAAACGACCCGAATGCGTAAACATTAATCAATCGACCTCCGTACTGATTGGCTACAAACAGAAGATACTCCGCCTTAAAATCCTTATGAATGTACTGTTTGAAATAAGGTATGGAGGTGCTGTCGATCGCAACCGAAGCGGGTAACACCATGGTGCCGGGCACAACTCCCGGTCCTCCAAAATGCATCAATATCTGACCGTCGCCATTCATGAGTTGTACAATCTCGGTGGCCCCATCTACGACATAGAAGATATCATCCGGAGCGGTTCTGATTCCCCGAGGTCGACCAAACGTGCCCAGCTTGTAACCGGGCGCTCCTTTGACCCAGACCGATTCACCCTGCCGCGTTAATTTCTGAATACGCCAGTTCATCGTATCGCTGAGGTATATAAAACCTTTTTCGTCGATGCTGAGGCTGCCTGGGATATTAAACTGCCCCGGCTCCTTGCCCTTGGATCCAAAGGTGCGTACCACCTCACCGTTTTGACGATTCAGCACGACAATTTGCGGAGTGGAATCGTTATCCAGCACAAACAGCTCATCCTGATAAAGAGCGACGTCCACCGGGTGACAGGGTTCGGGAACATCGAAAGCGGTAACATACTTGTCTTCCGGGGAAAAAATCACGATCTGCTTTCGGACGGGGTCCACCACAAATTTGTAATTCAACGGATCGATAATGATGTTGATGGGTTTGCGTAACCCACCGGGGCCGGAAGTGCCGATTACCGTAAACGTCTTTTCCTTAAAATCCATTCGAGTCAGACACAGACTTTTGGTATCGCAGACATACACCACACCATCTCTGGCAGCCAATCCGTACGGTTTGTTGATCGCACGAATGTCGATGGCTTCGTCGCCCAGCACAAAAGATTCAAAACTGCTTCGAGCGGGTTCAACCTGATCCGCGCCACTCATCCAGGTGAGAAATTGCACGCGTGGTTTTTCAGGTGGGGGGGGGAACAGCAACAGAGGCTGTTTGGTATGGGTGACCGTCTGGCAACCACTCAGAAAGCCAACGCCCGCCAATACTGTGAAACCCAATACGCCGTAATTGATCATTCGATACATCGGAGCACTCTCTTTTGCAGGACCGAAACAGAAACCCTTCCCCTTTTCTACAGCAATGAGCGTTCCAGAAATCGAGAATGGACGAGATTCTGGCATGAAAAAAGCACGTACCCGTAAGGATACGTGCTCGTATTGATATTCGGTCGACAACAACCCATGAATCCCGTGTTGCCTACGGTATCTTGCCTCACATTATTTTGCGTGACACGTTGTGCAAAGATTACTTGATGTATTTGCCACACGAAGGAACGGTACGTTCGTGTTGTCGTGCGGGTTATGACAACTTGCACATTCCACTCGGTCCGATTCCCCACCTACGGTGTACAGAGGAAGAGTACCAACCTTACCGGAGGAGGCTGAGTTGTAATCTCCCGTCGATGGATAGACCAGACCAATGGGGTGATCATTCGTCAAATCGCCCGTACCACCACCCACGATGGTATCGGTGTTCGTCATCATCTCTGAACCGCCGGTTGCTCCGCCATAGTTATCCATAGCCGTTACACCGTCATGACAGCTCAAGCATAGCTTGCTGATACCGTTCATAGTACCCGTGTTGCCGGACAACGTGGTGTACATCGTGAAACTTACAGCTGTATCGCCATGGTTCCACAAGGGAGCACCCTCAATACTGTTATCGTCGGCATGGTGAGGAGTGTGACACGGCAGGCAGATTTCAGTCAGACCCGTAATATTCTGGTTTGACCCTGTACTACCCGTTGTTAAATCGTGCGGTGAGTTTGTGATGTTCTGTCCCAAGGCTGTCGTTGTGAAAGCGACAACAGCCAATACGGCTAATGTGCGTGATAAAACTTTCATGATTCGTTCTCCAAACTTTCTTTGACCAGGCTTTCCTTGCCGCAAATCCGCTTCCCGTCTCCAAACACGGTGCGACAGATTGCCGCTACTTCATCTCGCTTTTTCTTGTAACGCGTCGCCGATGCCACCATCGTGCTCGACATAAGAGCTATTGAGCACTATCCATGCCACAGGATCCGAAAATACAATCACACGCGCCACGCCAAAAGCGGAACCCCCGTAAGTCCTTGCAAACAAAGGACTTACGGCGCGCCCTCTCTTTCAGGTTCCGGTAACTCTTATGATGAAGATGGAGCAATTTTTCATTATTGAGAATAATGATTCCGATCGGTCTCAGGCAACGGAAAATCACTCACCTCCGATAGGAATTACGCGAAGGGTGGATAGATACCGAAAATGATCCGTTGTTGGTCATTACTGAACGGTGAAATGAGTTTTATTTTTCGGAAGTCTGTAGCCTGGGCAAATTGACCACCGATTCATTACGGTCGTATTTGTAGAGTTTGTGACACCCGGGGGCACAGGAACCACCCGTTTCCGTTTTTTCATATTGGAGCGGAATCGCCCATTGACCAAATGGTACAGTGTCGGCAATCTGCTTGGGATAGCTGCTTGCGTGGGGGTCGTGACAGGCTCTACACGACCGCCCTTTGACTTCACGATTCACATGCAGGTAGTGAAGGTTTCGCTCGCCGTTGCGGAATTCCGTAGCCTCATCAGTCTCCTCCTCTTCGAGAAGCTCGACGTCATGACATTCAAAACACAAAGCAAACGTGTCCTCTTCGAACGCGTTGTAAAACTTTTCCGGAAACGCTTCCGTCAGCATTCGAAAATTCCCACTTCCGTGCGGCGAGTGGCAGGCGGTGCAATCCTTCTGGGCGACGGGGCCATGATGATTGGGGTTTGATTTGAGCAAGGCACCGATATTGGCGATTTTCTTATCACCCTCACCCAGTTCCTTATCATGACACGAGAGACAGACCTCCATCGATTGGTAGATCAAACCGTGATCGAAGGACGAAGCATGGGGATCGTGACAGCTTACGCAGGATCGATCGTTCATCACGGGATGGTGTGCGACTTCGATCTCATCCAGCGTGTCCGCGATATCGTCGTGACAATCGAGACATAAATCGGGAGCGGTCTGGTGTAAATTCATTCGGTTGGCCCCCCCATGCGGAAGGTGACAACCGCTGCAATCCTCTCGTACCGGTTCGTGCACAAAAGGGCCGCGATCGATCTTGGCTGAAACGTCAGTATGACATTTTGAGCACATCTTACGCCCCTCGGCAAAGAGCATCATGGGATGGTCGGAGGCGTGTGGGTTATGACAACTCGTACACGCCCCAGCCCCCACAGGACCATGCAGGTACTCTAAATCTTCTGTCACCTCATCATGACAGTCCAGGCAAAGTTCACCCACGGTGGGCATGATCAGTAGATGTTTCGCGTCTGACGCGTGAGGCTGATGGCAGGACAAACACTCACCCTGTTCAAACGGTGAATGCATCACCTCGCCTTTAAAATCATCTTCGTGACAATCCATGCACAGCGCACCACCCTCCTCGGTAAATTCAAAACGATGTTTTTTTTCGTCCGAAATTTCATGACAAGCGTCGCATCCATCGTTGGACACAGGAAAGTGAACCACTTTTTTCTTCGCGTATTCGTCGTGACAGGCGGAGGCGGTGCAGCTTCGCTCGTCTCCGGGAGGTGGGATTTTCTTTTGCGCTAAGGAAGCCTGCGAGCCAAATGCGATCCCCAGGTAGGCACACGCAACCACAACCATAGAGTGTGAACGGTGAAATCGAAATAAATTACTCAACAATAAGTTCATGCTCTTTACAATCCCACTCTCAGGTTCACTGGGCTTGGGTCATTTTCGCATGGCTCGCGTGGTTTTTAGCGATATCCAGCTCTTCCATTTTTCGGTATAAACTCGACAGTCCAATCCCCAATGACTGCGCCGCGTGGACCTTGTTGTTCCCGACGCTTTCCAGCACCTTATGGATGTGACGGCGTTCAAATTCACGCGTAGCCGTTCGCAACTCATCGGTATGGGAGACCGGAACCAATTGCACATCAATAATGCCTGACAAATCATGTACATCCACTTCGCGTCCACCCGTAAAGATCAACGCACGTTCGATCACGTTTTCCAGTTCGCGCACATTGCCACGCCAAGCCTGGTGACTCATCAATTCTATTGCGGGTAGCGTGAACCCCGGACAGTTGCATTTCAATTCTGCGTTGTACTTATGGATAAAATGGTCGATGAACAAGGGGATGTCTTCGCGTCGATCACGCAGCGGCGGCACATCAATGCGAATCACATTCAATCGGTAATACAAGTCCTGTCGAAATTCATCTTTGTCGATCGCTTTTTGCAGATCACGATTGGTCGCGGCGATGATTCGGATGTCCACCGGACGAGGTCGATTGTCACCGACACGCGTCACCGCTCGTTCTTCAATCGCGCGCAACATCGTGGGCTGAGCCTTGAGCGGCAAATTACCGATCTCGTCGAGAAAAAGCGTTCCGCCATCCGCAGCCTCAAAATAACCGATTCGATCGACGTTCGCCCCGGTAAACGCACCCCGTCGATATCCAAACAGTTCGCTCTCCACCAGCGTTTCCGCCAGCCCGCCACAATTCACCGCAACAAAAGGTTTTTCGCTGGTCGGACTGGTGTAATGAATCATCCGGGCGATGACTTCCTTGCCCGTGCCACTTTCTCCACAAATCAACACATTGCTTCGCGTTTGTGCAATCCGTTTTACGTTTTCCATCATAGCCACAAATCGCGGAGATTTACCGATGATGCTGGCGGGTTCGTTCGTTTTTCGGATTTGTGCACGCAACACCTTGTTTTCACGCGCGAGATCTTCATGAAACAGCAAGCGTTTTAAACGAAAAATGAGTTCGTCAAAGTTGAGCGGTTTGCAGATGTAGTCCTGCGCTCCATTCTTCATCGCAGCCACCGCGGTTTCCACTTCTCCAAACGCGGTGATTACAATGATGCTCGCCTCGGGGGCCAGCTTCTTTGCGTGTTCGATTAACTCCATCCCGGTTACGCCGGGCATGCGCAGATCGGTAATCATCGCGTCCACGCTGCGGGCTTTTAAGGCGCGCAGTGCCTCGGTGCCATCTTTACAGGCGATGACGTCAAATCCCTCCTCTTTCAACACTTTGGCGAGGTTGATGCGTAAGGTGTTTTCATCGTCGGCTAAAAGTATCGTGTTGTGTGTCATTTTATGCGCTCGGTATTTCTTTGAGAATGGGAAGTTCCACGCGGAACACAGTGCCCTTGTGTGGTGTAGATTCAAAATCCAGTGATCCACCATGTTTCCGCACGATGCTATAACTGACCGCCAGGCCCAGACCGGTACCACGACCTGGCTCTTTCGTTGTAAAAAACGGCTCAAACACACGTCGTCCAACTCCCGACTCGATCCCGCAACCGGTATCTTCGATCTCCACCACGATGCATCCATGATCCTTTTTTGCGTCAATCGTGAGCTTGCCCCCCTCGGGCATCGCATCGAGCGCATTTAAGGATAGATTGATAAACACCTGTTCCAGTTGGCCACTGAGAACATAAGTTAAGGGTAATGAATCAGGACGGGTGAATACGACATCTACATTTTTTGCACGACGATCAAATTTAATCAGCCGAATCGCCTCTTCCAGATTGTCTCCGACATCCGCCTTCTGCCACCGCAATTCGCTGGGCCTCGCAAGACTCACCATCTGTCGAACGGTGCTTGTGATTCGGCGGATATGTGTTTCGATCAATTCGAGTTCTTCGGATCCTGGATCGATTGAGCCGGTGCGCTTGAGCATCTGCACGATGGAGGAAATGCTTGACAGGGGATTGCATACTTCGTGGGCGATGCCCGAAGCCATCTGCCCGATCGCCACCATCTTCTCTTTCTCTACCATCTGGGCACGCATGCTGCCGACCTGCCTGGCTTCCACTTCCAGCAAAAACATAAGATTGTTAAAACTCTCACCCAACTCGGTCAGTTTGTCGGGGCAGGCGATACGATAAACCTCACATTCGTGACACTGCTGAATAGAGACATCGGGGATATCATAATCTGAATGACGCTGCCTCAAGGCGACTTCCTGCCAACAACGACGATCGTTGGCGTGGTACATCACGCAATCGTGTCGATCACAACTCAACACCTCTCGACAGTGCAACAGGCTTGAATTTTCGAACCGCTGAGATAGAGATCGCTTAGCTGTGTAAGATTCAAGAAGATCGGTAATGCGTTCTGCGGTAGAAGCCAGACGACGCTGATGATTTCGCATCAACATATAGACTAATACACTGGCAGCCGCGGTAGCCACCCCCGCTCGCATGGTTAACAAAGCATGACGAACGCCGATGGACATTTCGGGAAACAAATGACGTTCCGCCACTTCCCACCCCACGAACAACACCGCAAAAACCACAATCACCGCAAACGCAATCAGCGCTTTGGGAGATGTAATTCTGAGCGAGGCTCTACGACTGACATGATTTTCATAACCGTGATTTTGGATCGCCGAGTTGGATGAACCTGAGCCATTTCCTGGAAATTGATCCAGGCGGGCGACCACAGGACCATCTGGAAATGAAATATCCTTTAACCCCGGCCGAGTGTAGTCCATGTTAAGTTGTTGTTGTGTCGTACACATTGGTCGCCTGGAAAATCATGCCGTCAGATGAAAACACTTGCGTTCGCGTTGCGGACTTCAGCCCACAAAACAAGTCT
Source organism: uncultured bacterium (assembly GCA_965364865.1). Lineage (GTDB taxonomy): Bacteria > Planctomycetota > Phycisphaerae > UBA1845 > UBA1845 > CBDTZI01. The sequence continues at coordinate 10,077 of CBDTZI010000048.1, forward strand.
CATCTCGCGGATTCGCTTAACCTGTGGAGCAATACCTGTGCCACATAAGATTCGCCTCTAAAATTAAGGAATGTGAGACGTAATTTCATGGTCGCGGCACACCTTATGCAAGGAAATCTATCGAGAACGAATGTCGTTTTTGAATGAATACCTGACGTAGGAAGTGAAGGAGGCAGGAGATGCCCCGCTTGAAAAACAAACGAACCCGATTCGCAATGATCACTCTTATACTACTGCTACCCACCATGATGGGCGGGTGCCCGGAATTTCGCAATGAAGTGGTTAGCGCCTTTGAGACCGCGACACGAAGTATTCTGAACTCTGCCCTCGATCAATACTTCGATCAACTGCGCAGTGATCAGATATTCTAAGAAAGTTCTATTTTTCCCGGAATTTTTTTTGATTTGTGGACTTGATGATCACTACACGTCTAACCGTTTCTCATTTCTGCGAATCAAGCCCGTTTGGGGCGTAATATACCTCCATTACACCATCGCCCGGGCTAATTTACTGCAAGGCGTGCGAAGCGTTGACTCTGTTGAGCTTTGAAAAAAACACCTGATTTGTAGTGCAGTTCAATACGCTCGAAGAAGCTGGCTACAATTTGAGCGTATGATGTTCGCCATCAATGACTCTGCTCTGCTACATTTCATGGCAGGAAAAGCACAAATCCGATCCCTCCGAGGTCACCGATAACAGATTCGGGCTTTGAGAATAAAGATTATGACAAGAGACGCAGCTCACTTTACCGCCGGGCAGTTGTACTTGCGCTGGCAACATAGCTGCGGGTTTGTATCTGGATGGGTAGCGTTTTCCTTGACGCGGCGGGTAGGTCATGCCAATCGGATGATTGCTTTTTCTGCCTGAAAAAGAGCCGATCACACCATGACCAGCCTCCGAACTATTAGAATCCATACCAGTAATGGCATCATGACAAGAAAGACATTGTTTCGATTCCCAATCCATCCCCCTGGACGAAACCAGCCTAGCTGATCTTTGATTTTGTCGGATGTGGGCTTTATCGACACCCATCCAGTGCATGGTGGAGGCTTTGGGTTCGTGATTTTCCGTATGGCAATTCATACAAAACACTGACGTATCAAACCGTCGTCCATCGACTCCACGTAGTAGAGGATCCTGGGCGTTTTGCCTGGGTATCTCCAGATGACAGGTGTAACAGTGGATCGAACCATCTGCCCGGACCGGCCAATCTCCGGGTATTCGTACACTATCGGACGGAACGATGTCCACCGGATGGTTGATGACACCCGGACCGGCAAAATGCAAACTCGCATTATGTCTCCCACCCTCAGCATCTGACACCTGAGTCGTAAGAAAGATCAGCGGAAGTACACCCGCTCCGATAATAACTGCACGTATTTTTTTCCTCGAATAGCGCATCAATACCCCAACATTTGCCTGAATGATTCAGACGTAGATACACCCCAACCACTGAGCGATGATTCACATCAGGAAAACATTTTCCTCTTTGAATTGAGTATCGATGACTACTCCGGCTCCGATTTATTTTACGATATCAACTCGTGTTCGACTCGAACGGTGATGTAGCTCGTCGCTAAAAAAACCTTGGAATATCACGTTTTCTCATCTTGGATTCTCAATATCGGGAATTTCCGTACCTGATTGGAGCATATCACCCACCCTTGCGATCCGAGGCCTGAACTACCGGTCGTCAGGTTGGCACGATGCTTGCATAGCATAAATACAGGGCAGGCTGACAGTCTTAGGCATAAGCCATGAATGGACGGGAAACGAAAAATGTGGCTGAACATCATTCCGTCTACCACGAGAAGCACCCTCGCCTGGACAAAATAATGGGAACCGAACCATGAATTCCATACGATCAATCCTGGGAACAAAAAAAACACTGACCTGGTCCGTGGTGATTCTTATGATGCTGATGTTGAAGATCGCGGGCGTCATACCAGACCCGCCGCAAACCTATGCCGCCGTCCGCAGCGACTTGAATCGCGATGGCATCGTCGATCTGGAAGATCTCAAACTCTTCAGCGAATCGCAATTGAATCAGAATTGGGAAACGGTCGACTGGTGTGCCTGGATTAAAGAAGAGGGAAAACTTCAAAACCGATACGATCATCTTGTAGATTTCATTCGTAGATATTTTCAATGCGATACACCACCCCCTCCTCCGCCTCCACCACCGGTAGATCCATTGGAGGTGAAGAACATCCTCACCTATCCCACGCGATTAGCCTGGGGTCCGGAGGGTCAACTGTATGTCAGCGATTCCAAGGTGGGATCGGTATTCATCTTCACACTTACGACAGATGAGGCCGGACTTTCGAGCTTGCAACTGACCGGTGAACTGAAAAAAGTATGGGGTATCGTGGGTGTCGCCGTCGACAACGCTGGCCTGGTATACGTTGGTAACAGCAATCAAAAGAGGATCGACGTTTACAACCTTCAAGCCGAACTCGTCGGCAGCTTCGGGGAGGGAACCTTGCGGGCACCCTCAGACTTAACCTTCGATTCAAACCAGAACCTTTATGTAGCCGACCCCCAGAGCGATGTGGTGTGGGTGTTTCAACCGGACGGTTCACTATTGCGAACCATACGAAAAGGTGGCATGAAAAATCCCATGGGCGTAGAGATTACTTATGTCGATGACGGTGCCGGGAATATGGTGGGCGAACTTTTTGTCGCGGACAAGACAAACTATCTGGTCAAAG
>CBDTZI010000049.1:0-12759 GCA_965364865.1 uncultured bacterium
AACCGAGCGGCAAAACATGGCCAGCGATTTGAGCGAGATTAACCGGGCAACGAATCGCGTCAAAGAACTGCGGGAACAAACCGATTCCTGCGACAAGGCGATTCAACGATTAAGTTTTGAGAAGGAGTCTGGTGAAAAGACGGTCCAGCGTGTAAAACAACTATCTGACCATGTGGAATCTTTGTATGCGAATTTACAAACGTCGGTCACCGAGGCGGCTGAAAAAATTGGCCAGCTCGATTCACGAACTCACGAAGGCACCAGCGTGGTCCATAATCTGACTGAGATGAATTCGCTGGGGCAAAACACAGCGGACAAGGTGCAACAGCTCGTTCTCAGTGCCCACGACGCCATCGAAATAGTCAGTCAACAGAACGACCGGCTGGATCAGGCACTGAAACTAAAAAGTACGGTGGAAGATGCACGTCATCTTCACGAAGTGATGCAGGGGCTGGTGTCTCACTCGGACGTGAAAATCCAGGAGCTGGAAGCGCACCACCAAGAGGCGTCGCGTGTGATTCAGGAGCTGTCCAAACATCAGAACGCTGTTGAGTTGATTGTCGAGCGCACATCGAAAGCCGAAGAGGCGTCGAGCCAGTTGAACCGATTGATGGAAGAGGTCTGGTCGTTGACGACGAAAACCGAAACCGAAAGCAAGAAATTGAACAAGCGTGTTGTGGAAGCGACTCAGTTGATCGAAAATCTTTCGACCGCCACTAATCCGGCACTGAGTGTTGCACGGGAGCTGACTGAAAAGGCCGAGCAAATCGTAAAATATAAAAAGGACATGGACAGCGGACTGGCTGAGGCGGGCAAGTTGGTCAAACGGCTGGGCTCAATTACGCGCGTGTTGTCCGCAGCGAAGACTACGGAAGACTCCGTGAAACGAACCATCGAAGATGTTCGCGCGGCTCATGCGGAGCTGGCAGCCACCGTGGGTGACGCAGCTACGCACAGTGCGGCGTTGCAGGATTTAAGTGCATCGTCACATGGGTTGATCGAAACCCATCATCAACTGCAACAGGAAACCACGGCCACCACTGAACAGCTCGCCCATCAGCTGGCGACCACGCAAAACTCCGTGGAAACGGGTGAGCGGTTGTTGAAGGATTTTGTGGCGCAGGCGGAAACGCTGAACGATCGGTTTGTGGCGTTGGATAAAAAAGCCAACGATATCGAATCGGTGGTTCAGGAGAGTATGGATAAACCGGCAGTGGTGATCAAGAAGGTGAAAGAGCAGACGGTTCATCTGGAAAAAGTCAGTGCAGCGGTACGAAAAGTCTTTACGGGGCTATCCAAAGCGACGTTGCAGGCTCAGGAGCGTGCGAACGAATTAAAACAATCAACCCAAAACAGCCATCAACAATTGTCTGTCGTGAAAACCCAGATACAGCGCGTCGCCCAGACGTTAAACGAATGGATCGAAGAAGCCGCCCGCGCCCAGGCGAGGCTGCAGAAAACGCTCAACGATTGTCCGTCGATTCAGGAAACGCATTCACGCGAATCCATGTTGAACCTGTCGAGACGATCAGGTCTTTCGCGTCAGTACGAGGGTGATTCGGGTGAGCTGACCATGATGAATGAGCCGAGTACGTCCGTTTCAGCATCCCCCAATCGGTTACATCCCCCAGCCGGTGCCGAGGAAATCAGCCGTATGATCGACGATGCCAAACGGGCTACCAGCGGCGCGGGAAGTTAGAAGAGATTATGTTCGGTGGAACTGGCGGTTGAGGTCGGCTTTGGTAAGTCGCAGCATGGTCGGTCGGCCATGCGGGCAACTTTCGGGAGTGTCAATGAGGTGACGTTTCTTCATGAGCGCGTCGATTTCTTCCTGAGTCAGCGAATCGCCCGCCTTGATCGCCGCTTTGCAGGCCATCATACTCAGGATGTCGTTCAGTGGTAAATCGGTATCGGTATCCCCACTTCGCTCCGCGAGTTTATCCAGCAGATCACGCGTAAAACTAACCACATCCGTATCTTTCAGAATCGCAGGAAAGGATTGGATGGCAATCGAATCTTCACCAAAGGGCGATACCTCCAAGCCGAGTTTTTGCAGCAGCTCGGTATGGTTTTCCAATGCGGTCATCTGCGACGGCGTGACTTTCAATGTTTCGGGCAGCAGCAGTCGCTGCGATTCCAACGGGCCGGCTGTCATGCGCTGCCGGAGTTGCTCAAACATCACCCGCTCGTGCAGTGCATGTTGATCGATAATGGTGATCCCCTCGTCCGTTTCCACCACCAGATAAAGATTGTGCATCTGCACGGCTCGAGAGCGCAAGTCTGGTGTGGATGTGGATAAAAATTCTCGATTTTGATCCTGGGGTAAGCGGCTTTCGGGTGGAAACACGGGTGTATAATCATCCGATGACTGCCCTCGGGCTTCTGATAAAGGAAAACGCCCGGACGCATCAGGATTTTCCTGGGAGCCGCCGTATAACGACTTCCACATGCGTTCGGTTTCTTCCATCGAAAGTGTCGGACGCGGTGAAGACAGTACGCCTGCGCCTGGCGATGATCCGCCATCGAAAATGTTGTTTCCACCGGGTTGAATGGGCAATGCCGATTTCAAAAGTTCCGCAGTTTCCTGACGAATGCGATCTTGTTGAGCGGGGTCGATTGGAATTCGTGCCCGATCCATCTTTAACGCCGGAGCGATATCGCATTGTTGAAACGTTTCGCGGAGTGAGCTGAGTACCTGCGAATGAATCATCCCCGAATCCGCCCATCGCACCTCGATTTTGGTTGGATGAACGTTGACGTCCACGTTTTGCGGATCGATAGTTAAAAAGAGAAAGACCACGCCGTGGCGGTTGGGCTCGGTCAAGCTTCGATACGATTCCTTGATTGCGTGTTGAATATATTTATCGCGGATATAACGGCTGTTGATGTACGAGTATTGCCAATTTGCGGTCGCTCTGGAGTGGGCGGGGGGTGCAACATAAGCGTCGAGTTTCAGCCCGCGTTCATCTCGCTCGATATGCAACAGCGCCGATGCGAGTTCCGACCCGTAAAATTTGGCGATCCGCTTAAGGCGATTATCGCAGGCGGGCAAATTTTGTGTAATCCGCCCGTTGTTGTTGAGTTCAAATGCGATTTCCGGATGGGCAAGAGCCACGCGAGCGATCTGTTCGTTGATGTGTCCGACTTCGGTGGATTTGGCTTTTAGAAATTTTCTTCTGGCGGGTACGTTAAAAAACAGATCGCGTATTTCGATGGTGGTCCCCACGGGGCATCCCACCGCCTGGGAGGACTCCACGGTTTCACCGGTTACGCGAATTTCGTGGCCCTCAATCGAGTCCGCCGTTTTCGATACGATGCGCAGTTTGGACACGGATGAAATACTGGCTAGCGCTTCGCCGCGAAATCCCATCGTTTGAATGTGGTAAAGATCGTCTTCGTCTTTGATTTTGCTGGTGGCGTGGGGGGTGATCGAAAGTTGCAACTCTTCGGGGTTCATGCCGAAGCCATCGTCGGTGACGCGGATGAGCTGCTTGCCTCCGTCTTCGATGGTGACCGCGATACGTGTAGCTCCGGCGTCGATCGCGTTTTCCACGAGCTCCTTGACGACGTTTGCGGGTCGCTCGACCACTTCACCAGCTGCGATCTTGTTGATCAACAGATCGGGCAATCTTTTAATTCGACAATTGTGACTCATCATGGTTTTCAGATTGAAAGAGTTTTATACGCTTCGTAAACAAAAATTTCCCAGCCGATGACAGCTTGAGTATAATCGTGACTGATCGGCGAATCAAAAAAATTTATCGCGTAAGGAAATGATGCCACAAAAACGAAAACATTTTATTCGGTTGCCGGAACCCTGTTCTGGCGAGTCTTTAACCGAGTCGTTGGCCAAAGCCCGACAGGCGGGCTTGGATGGTGTCGATTGGCCTGTATCTATAGCGTCGATGGAAAAATATTCACTTGAGCACGCTTGTGAATTAACGGAGAATGTGGAGCCGATCAAGGTGGGGTCTATATCTACCACCTGCACGACGACGGATATCGAAGCGGCCACACAACAAATCACAGGTGCGTTGCGAGCCGCCAGTTATCTGGGTGCGTCCTGTTTGAACCTGACTTTGCCATCGTTGACGCCTTCCGCCAGCCGCGAAGATTCTGATGAACCAGGGTTTGATCGCGTTCTGGAGGCGAGTAATTTTGCTTATGCTCTGTTGCGAAGTGTTCGATTTGAGGCGGAAGCAGCCGGTGTTACGATTGCGTTGGAGACGGCGCAGGGCCGGTGTTTTCATTCTCCCGTCGAACTACGCGAAATGATGGATGCGCTGCATTCGTGGGCGATGGGGGTGTGCGTGGATGTGACGCGGGTTTCAGCCATCGGAGGCTACGCCGATTGGCTTGAGACCTTGCTCTATCGCGTGCATTCGGTGAGGGTCGATCTGGATCAATCCAGTGTTGTCAATGATGGATCGGATCAGGATGAATCGATGTTAACGAGGGTCTGTAAAACGCTGCGTGAAATTCGTTACGGCGGGGCGTTGATTGTTTCAACGAGAGGTTTGTGGAGAGACGCGGAGAGTGGCTCGTGGTCAGGCGTGTTGGATCACATTGCCCGAGCGGATCAGACGAGTTAATATGCGTGGGGTCGGAAGTCCAGATTCAAAGAATTTTTTAGCTTTAACTTGGAGGCGTAATAGCCATGATTGCACGAAAAAATATCGCAAGAAATTTTTTTCTTCTCATTACCGTTACGATGATTTGTTGCGGGGGTTGTAAAAAGAAAGAACCTGACTTCGATGTCATTTCGCTGGAGGGGACCGTCGAAAAAATTGAGTTGAGTGATGATGACACCGGTTTCATCACGCTGCGTTATCATAGCGAAAAACATGCCCAGGAAATGGTGGGAAAAGGAAAAGTGACCGGGGAAACCGAAATTCTGATAAACGGAGCAGCCGCCAAACTGTCGGATGTTCGTGAAGGAGACCGCGTACGCGGAGAGGTTCGTGTCGATAAAGTGGGCGATGAGAAAAAGCAAACGGCATTGAAAATTTACATTGACCGTGCCAAGCCGATCGGGGAGTGACTATTTATTCTTTGATTTTTTTCCAGAGATATTCAGCGAAAATTTTGTGGGCTTTTTCATTGGGGTGGGCGTCTTGCGAGTTGACAACGAGTTCGCTGGTGGGAATGTTTGAAATCGTGGGCAGTAAATCAATCACGGGAATATGATTCGTTACAAAAAATTGTTTCAACGTCTCGTGTAGTTTTTCGGGGTTCCATTTTTCTCCGGAAGTACGGGTATAGGGTAATAACACCACCCGAAACGTCACGTTATTATCGTTACAGATTTGCGAAAGTCTTACCAGGTGCTGCTGCTGCTGCTGCCAAATTTTCGGGTCAGCGTATCCTTCCGCCAGCCAGTCGTGATAACCCTTCACCGTCGGCAGTCGCGGCAGGTACACCCGTCGATAAATGTAATCAACAAGGCAGGAACTATCCAGGTTGATCAGTTGCCAGTCGGGCGGTCGTGTCGGATTAAACTCTTGGGTGACCGGGATCAATCCCTCAATGTCGTTGGGTACATAACAGAGTACTATTTCGTCCACGTCGTATTGTTCGATCATGTCTCGGATGGGTTGGAGTTGGCTTTGCGTATCCCAGCCGGGCTTGGATACGTTCATGACTTCAACCGAATCGGGTGATCGCTGATCAAACTTCGCCTGCAGTAAATCGGTGAATCGTTCTTCAACCTTTTGAATGCCCCAACCATAGGTAAACGAATCTCCGATAAAGGCGATGCGTTTTACGTTGTCCGGTTTATCTTTTGACCATTCGTGATCTCGAAAACCCAAGGCGTTGTGGTGGGTATAGAGCAGGAACCATTTTCTTGCAGAAAGAGAAACGCCGAACGAATCTGTTTCCACAGCCAGAAATCGCAAATAACTTTCGGCTACGATTCCCACGCAGCCCATCATCGATAGAAAAACAAGCGCATTCCCCAGGAATAACCCACAACGCGGATGTTTTTTGCGCGGAAAAAATTTGAAAAAACACCAGGTATGAATCAGCAGTGAAAAAAACAAACCCCACCACAAAAGATAGTCGCTAAAGTGTCCATACACCCCGCTGGCAAAACCATCGAGGATCATTCGATCCGCTCCAGCGATAAATCGATGGCGCTGGCTGAGTGGGTCAGCGCGCCTACCGAAATGCGATCCACGCCGGTTTGAGCGACGGATAATACGGTGTCCAATGTAATGCCACCCGACGCTTCCAGCATCATTTTGTCGTTTAACCCCAGTTCGTCGCGCATCTGCACCGCTTGACGAAGATCGGCAATTGAAAAATTGTCGAGCAGGATCACGTCGATCCCGACGACCTTGAACAATTCCGAAACCTGAATGAGCGTGTCGGCTTCGATCTCCACAAAATCAGGTTTGGTTTCGCTCGACGCCAATTTATTCAATAACGCAAACACCGTCGGGGCGGTACGATTTTCATCGACATCCGCAATATGATTGTCCTTGATTAACACCGCGTCGAACAAACCCATTCGATGATTTTTTCCACCCCCGCAACGCACCGCATATTTTTCCAGCGATCGCCATCCGGGTGTGGTCTTGCGCGTATCAAAAATCGAAGCCTTCGTCGATGCGATGGCGTCTACATACGTTCGCGTCAGTGTTGCGATTCCGCAAAGTCTTTGTAGGAAATTGAGTAGCACGCGCTCGGCAGAAAGTATGACACTAACCGGTCCCTTCAGGGTCGCGAGTTGTGTTGGAATTTGACTGATGAGGCTACCATCTTCGATTGATTCACCCCACTGTATTTTTATGTTCGTATCATAAGCGTGTAGAATGGATTGTGCGATTTCGCAGCCCGCCAAAATACAGGGTTGCTTGGCGATCAGTCGAAACGAAGCGGGTGCATCGGGGTCGAGAAGCAACTGAGAAGACAAATCCCCACTTCCGAGGTCTTCCTGTTTGGCCAGCTCGATCAGTTGTTTGATGTGTTGATTGTCTGAGAGAGTCATTTGATTCCTATAGCTAGCGTAAAACGATTGTTTGCGAAGATTTTGGCATCACGGTACCCACCACGGCGGCTGCACAGGTTTTGCGTTTTTGCAGTTCGCCTACCAACGCATCCACTTTGTCCTCGGCCACCGATATCAGCAATCCACCCGAGGTCTGGGCATCGGCTAATACATGGACCAGCGTATCTTCCACATTTTTGCTTACGAATCGATCACCCAGATATTCCAGATTGGATTTGTGCGCCCGGGTTAACATTTTGTTGCGGGCCAGTTCGAGCGTTTGATCCAACAGCGGTACCGCAGAAGACTGTAACTCTACCGTCACACCACCCGCATCGGCTAATTCGTGTGTGTGTCCGATCAATCCAAAACCGGTAATGTCTGTTACCGCGTTAACGCCGATCGTCAGCATCGCTTCACACGCGCCAGCGTTCAGATCGGTCATCACATCAATCGCCTGGGCGAGGTCATCCTCCGATATTTTTCCGGCTTTCGCGGCGGAGGTGAGTACGCCACTGCCGATCGGTTTGGTCAATACGATTTTATCACCGACCTGCGCATCGCCGTTGGTATGTACGCGGTTGGGATCGACAATACCTGTGACGGATAAGCCATATTTAATCTCGCTGTCGCGTACGTTGTGACCTCCGGCGATCACCGCTCCCGCCGCTGTAACGCGCTCCGCTCCTCCGCGTAAAATTTCGCTGAGAATATCGATGGGCAATTCCTTGTCGGGAAAGCTGACGATGTTCAGCGCACTGATCGGCTTGCCACCCATCGCGTAGACGTCGGACAGGCTGTTCGCAGCTGCGATTCTTCCGAAGGTGTACGGATCGTCCACCAGCGGAGGAAAGAAATCGAGCGTCATCACCAGCGCGATCGTATCGCTGATCTTGTAGACTCCGGCGTCGTCGAAATGATCCGACCCGACCAGTAGATTCGGATCGGTCATTTTGGGTAGTTGGCGCAGAACCTGTGCCGTCGCTCCCATGGGGAGCTTACCCGCTCAACCCGCACAGCTTGCGTAATCGGTTAACCGTATTTTTTTAGCTTCTGTCATAGTGAGCATCAGTGTAATCGTCTGATAAATTTTGTCATCTTTGTGATTTCAGCGATCCAGCCCCGCAATATCGGCCTGATGGGTCGTACATGGCGTCGTGAAACTGCATCCTGACGAGAGTTTTCGGGTAAAATGAATCGTACCAGCGCAACAACCGAAATGTATGGTTTAGCATTGCCGACTGGACAAAACACCCATTCCCACGAGAATGATGACCGCTTTTCACCATTTCTGACGATGGGTAGGGTGTAGAACTTTTGGAAGGATGATTTGGATTGATTCGGCTACGTCGTTATGTTTGGGTATTGGGTATTGCTGTTTGTTGTTCTTCGGTGGCGGCTCAGGAAATGAACCTGATTCCGGGGATCCGAGCGACGCTGCGCCCGAAATCCTATTTCGTTCCGACCGGTCAGCCGGTATGGATGCAGTTTATCATTGAGAACGAAACCGATGATCCGATCACGCTGACCGTTCCCGGTACTGAGCCGGAAGTTCCATTGCCGGAGATGGGATTGCCGCTCGCCCATTTATTTTCCGGAGGTACCTCATCGGGGGTCATGGTGACCACGGGTTCCGGTCGTCACTGGGAAAAACCGGTTGGATATCGAATGCCTTCTCGCGCGCCGATTTTAATCATCGGTGCCCACAGCCAAGTCGGAACCACCGTTGATTTGCGTGATTACTATCCCACCTTGCGATCCGCAGGTGAATATCGTGTTTCGTGGAAACCCTACAACGGCGAGGCTTACAGTGAATCGATTTTGGTTACGATCGCGCCGCGAAAACAGGTAGAAATCGTCACCGACGACGGAAAGATTACAATCGAATTGTTGTACGACCATGCGCCCAATCATGTTAAGAATTTTATCGATCTGGTGAAGTCCAATTTCCTGACCGGTCAGATTTTCCACCGACTCGAACCGGGTTACATTCTGCAGGGCGGGTGTGCACGTGGAGATGGTACGGGGATTCGACTCGACGGTAAGCGGCTGGATGCGGAATTCAATCAATGGCCCCATCACAAAGGCACGGTGTCGATGGCGCTGCTGGACGATGATCCCGATTCAGCTTCCAGTCAGTTTTTTATCTGTTACACCCGTCAGAAGGATTGGGATGGCAAGTACACCGCTTTTGGTCAACTCATCGGCGACGCTTCGTACGAAACGTTGGATCGGTTGATGGCAACTCCGATCGACGACGATGGCCGACCGATTCGCGATCTCAAACTGCGAACGGTCCGCATCATCGACGCACCCTCCAGCGAAATTCACTGATTTACGAAAGGCTTTACCCATAATTAAGCTGAGCTGCGCATCGAGTAAAATGCGCGTAGGTGGAAGGCGCTTGGGAAAACGACTCAATCTCTACGGGCAGGATGTCGGGCCTGCGTATGGATAGGGTGAGCCTAGCCAGGCATCCACCGCGACGAGCACATCCGAAATCCCCACGCTGGTTGCGGGTTTCAAAATGTTCGGTTGCAATTGTGCTAACGCCTTGCGCGGTTCTGATTCTCCCAGCCATTTGCTCACCACCGCCAACACATCGGCGATGTCGGGTTGAGACGAACCGAATGGGGTGTAGTATGGCGCAGTCACATCGCACCACTGACCCGTATAAATTTGTAGCGGGCCGGAGTGACAGGATGTGTCATTCACATCGACACAATCGCTACCCACCATTTGAACTTCATAGAGCGAATTCGGGAGGACGGCGTCACCATAGACGTGTACGATTTCTATAGAATCCCAGTCCCCGAAAAAAGGTTCGCATTGAAGTTGAGAAGCGTTAAAAGTGCTGTCGCCCGTTGCGTTTTCCGAGAATGTGCTGGGGGGTCCGACCCAACGAATTTCATTTTCGAACGCGGTAAAATCGGGCTGCTCTGCAAGAGTTACATCCGGGTGATAGAGGGATCGCAGCGTGACACGGATCGCAGATAAACAACCAGCCCGCGTGGGTGTAAAGGCGAGGTAACGGCTTTTGTCCTGCGGAATCAGCTCGGCTGCGGGTCGCGGACGCTGCAGACATTCGTCGGGGATACAGTTGCCGTCGACATCCGGACTAAAACCCTCCGCAATGTCGCACTCATCCAGAAAACCATTTCCATTGCAATCCAACCAGGTGGTTTTTTCAATATCGCAGCTATCCAGAATTAAATTGTGATTGCAGTCAGACCCATTGCCTAACACGACTTCATAAGTGTCTGGGATGTCATTGCCGTCGCAGTCCTCTTCACATTCATCCGGTATAAGATTTGTATTCACATCCTGACTGAAGTTTACTGTGATGTCGCATAGGTCAGAGATGTTGTTACTATTGCAATCGACCCATTCGCATTCATCTGGGATGCTATTACTATCGCAATCCGAACTTGCTCCGTTTGCGATATCCACACTATCGGAGATGAAATTTTCGTTGCAATCATTGATGATCGTGATGAAAGATACATCTCTTCTAACGGGTAATTCAACATTGGAAGAAGCTACTAATAAGCTCTCGTCGGTGCTGTCTGGCATTCCTATCCAAAATGTCCCAAACGCGTCTGGAGGAACATCGATAAGTATTGTTCCGAAATACCGATTTTCGCCCGTGTCGGCAACGGAGTCATCTTGATTTGATGTCAATCCAAACAATATGACATCGTTCGTTACGGTATTAGTGCCGAAGATGTTTTCAATGCCGGAATAGATAAACTTGGGATTGTTTTCGTCAATAAAGACATGGGCATGATTTTGACCTGGGATGTTGTCGCATACACCTGATACTTGCATACCACACGTCGTATCACCAAAACAGTCATTGTCACTAGCACAAGCTATCGTGGCCAGGCTCAATGATCCGGCTTCTCCAGAAGTAAAACCCGAAGAATCGAGTTTGGCTTGGTAGGCCCTTAAGAGAGGGGCGCCATTTTGATCTAAATCCCAATTCGTGATTTGTAAATCAAGCGTAACCAATGCGCCTCCCGGTCGCAGAAAAATTTCATTGTCTCGTATACGAAAGTTAGAATTCGCATGGATGGGTTGAAATATCATTCGAGTGGGCTCACACCCGTCGGGAACCCCATTTGAGTTTACGTCCATTGAAAATCCACTGTCAATATCGCAGTTATCAGCGACACCATTTTCGTTGCAATCCACAGATTCGCATTCATCCGGAGTTGTGTTGTTGTTACAGTCGTTACTGACTCCTGTTGCGATATCGCAGAGATCTAAAAGGTTATTCGCATTACAGTCAGACCATTCGCATTCATCGGGGATATCATTTGCATTGCAGTCTTCGCTGATCCCCTGCACGATGTCACAAATATCCTGAGTCCCGTTCTGATTGCAGTCTTCAAGCTCGCATTCATCCGGAACAAGGTTATGGTTGCAGTCATCGCTAGCACTTGAGGCAACATCACAATCGTCTGCGATGTTATTGTTGTTGCAATCAGCCTCGCAATCGTCCGGGATATTATTGGTGTTACAGTCTGGACTGGTTCCTGATGATATATCCTCATCGTCGGGCACCCCGTTAACATTGCAGTCGTTAATGATGGTGATCGTGGCAGAGGTAGTGATAATGGGTCCAAATTCCTCACTGTTGTTACTAATGAATAAAGTGCTGTCAGGGCCTGATAGAAAACCAATCGTAAATGTTCCAGAGGCGTCCTCGGAAACATCGAGTTTGATCGTCCCTGCGTAATATGAACCGCCGGTATCCACTGGGGAATCAGCATCAAATTGTGTCAAGGAAAACAGCATGATATCGTCGGTGACGGCGTTAACGCCGGTGTAGACTTCCACGCCCGCATAAACATAATCAGGGTGATTTGAATCGACATGGGCAGCTGAATGATCCGAACCGATGAAGAAGTCGCAATAGTCAGGAATAATTGTTCCGCAAGTTGAGTCGCCAAAACAGTCACCATCATCGGTGCAGGGGATACTGGCGATCGAAAGTGATCCAAACGGACCGGATGTAAATCCAGATGAATCGAGCCGAGCTTGATACCCATGTAATTGGCTATTCCCAGCGAGATCATTCGCCCAGTTGGAAATGCGCATTTCCAACGTGACTGTCGTACCGCCGATAGAGACGACGATTTCATTCCCATTAATCAAATGGCTGGTCGTAGCCGATACGGGTTTCCAGGCCAGATCAATGCCATTGGCGTGTTGATCGGCAATCAATGAAAAAGAAATAATGAGTAAAAGAAAACGAAATGACGATTTCATGGACTTTCCTTTCCAGATGCTTATGTGTGTTAGCCGATCCGCGTGTTCTAAACGACAGGGAAGAAAATGATTGACGATGAGTCCCCTGCGTAGAGAATACATCCCGTAGAAAATAACTCTTTTTTTAGAAAAAGTCAACGATTTAATTGTTTTTCAGCCAGAGAAAAGACAACACAAAAAAAGCGATGTGGTCGTAGTGGACCGGAAATTTTAGATGCGAACACACAAAATAACCACTATTTCGCTAAAAAATCAATGGTCAGGGACCATTGTTCGCCTTGGTACGGGTGGAAAGCTCGCCGAACATGATTTGTGTTACACACCCGACGCCCAACAATGGACCCATTTTCTTGAAAAACTGATACAAGATCCTTCGAGATTACGAGGATATGCCGTGTTAAAATACTCACAGGCTGGCGAGGTCATTCAAGCTGAATGCGAAACTTCTGACGGCTCGATCAACGTCATCTGCAAACAGAGTCGGCCCGTTGGAC
>CBDTZI010000050.1:0-12573 GCA_965364865.1 uncultured bacterium
ATTGTGCTCGTGCCCCTGCACGTTGACTCTCCAAAAATTGAACCGCCGTTTGGAACATGGCTTCGCCGCGGGGATCTCTATGTGCTTGATTATGAAGGTGTGGAATTGGGTGAATAAAGTAATGATTAATCGAAGAACCGATCGGTGACACCAAGCATCGCGTTGTAGGCGGCGTGGCAACCGGCTGCGGCTCCATACCCGCGATACCAGAAAATGATGGCCAGGTAGACACCCGCGAAGGTTCTAAAAACAAAGGGAACCAGTTCAAAGGGCTCCGTACCAATGGGTCGATGGTGATGGGCGGCGAATGCCACGGAGGATAAAATGACCGCAGCCACAGCTACGCCTTTGCGTTCGAGTCGCAGTAAATCCATACCAATCATCATCAGCAATGTGATCAGGATCAAACGGAACACGAGTTCTTCATAAATTCCCGCACCGATCCCCATCGCAAATTGATCCATCGCATAGGTAGAGGGTGCGGCGCCGGCTTGAAACGGAATCGCGCGACTTAACAGAAAGAGTGGACCCGCCAGAGCGATCGCCTCGACATACATCAACCCCACGCGCTGCCACGAAATTTTCCACGGTTCGCCCGATGCAATTTGCGTGGAGATCAACACCACCACGACCATTAATCCCGGCGCCCAGGCACCAATCGGACCGAACAATTCAATAAATTTGTGCAGCAAATCGAACGCGATCACCCGATCGGGATGAGAGATCGAGGCGAGTTCGTAAAAAATAATCAGCGGCAGCAGGAAAAAAAGCGCATCGAGAGGCTTAACGAGATGTCCTCGCGTGGGTGGTTTAGGTGATGATTTTTGTTTGCCTGCCATCGATCGTATATCCTGCAGCTATTCATTCTTTCATACAACTGTATTATTTCGACATCATGGAAGCTCAACCCACAACAATCCTGCCGGAGATGTACGATCGGCTGAGCGAAAAATACGGTCCCCAGCACTGGTGGCCAGCGGATAGCCCCGCGGAAGTCGTTGTAGGAGCCATTCTCACGCAAAACACCGCCTGGACTAACGTGGAAGCAGCTATCAAAAATCTTAAACGGAAAAATGTTCTGACGTTTGCGGCGTTGCGAGATATGGCGAGGGCACAGCTGGAGTTGTTGATTCAGCCCGCGGGCACCTTTCGCATCAAAGCGGAGCGGCTTACAGCTTTTATCGAAGTGTTGTGGAATGAACATGACGGATCGCTGGAGGTGATGCTGGAGGGTGAGTTGGATGATGCCCGACAGCGGTTGTTAGCGATTCATGGCGTTGGACCCGAAACGGCGGATGCGATTTTGCTTTACGCGGGGATCCGACCCACATTTGTGGTGGATGCCTACACCCAACGTATATTGCGACGACATTTTCTGATCGATCTCAGCGGAAAAAGTGATTACGAATCGGTGCGCAGGCTGTTTCAAAAATGTATCCCGCCGGAAACACAGGTTTACAACGAATATCACGCTTTGATTGTGGAGGTGGGTAAGCGACATTGTAAAAAACGTGCGGATTGCGAGGGATGTCCCCTGGCGATTTTTCCGCATGATGCGCAATTGCAGTAGACTGATTGAACAGGAAAATTTCATCTACAGAGGATTTGTAAGGTTTGGTTATGCATGACAGTTCCATCGATGAATTTGAATTGATTTTTAAACAGGCTCGATTCCTATTTGCAGATCGAAGACATAGCGATGTCGAGATTGGCGGTGGTCATGGCCGGCCATACACTCGATGAGTCTGCGATGAAACTGGCGGCGCAGATGAAAAAGCATAGCCTGAAAATCAGCTTTATTGATTTTGTGAAGATCGGCGGCACGTTCGCCTTCGTCCAACTCCTCCTCGCCAGCGGATATCTGTTTCTGCTGCAAAAGATGTTGTAAGCAATTATTCCACATCATTGAAGGTCTTAATCACTTAAAGTTCAGCGATTACTGTAACCATAATGACAAAAATTTAAGCAAATCGAAGTCGCTTTCATTGTGCAAAGGATTCGATAATTGATCACATTGCGTGGTTTGTGTGGTGAGTCGCAGATAGGATTAATTCCGTATGGGTAACCCTGTCATGTGAACCGTAACTCGCAAACTATAAATCAATGATGTGGGTGTTTAGAGATGTACATAGTTAGACGGGGCCGGCGTTTTGTTTTTCGACCGCGGGATCAACCGATCCATCGGTTGTGTTATCCACATCGGCATTGGCCTTGTTTGTTGTATGGTCCGTATGTTCTTTTTCCCCTGCATCTTCTTTTTCCGATGCATGGCTATCGTGAACCGCAAACGAAACCAGCAACTCAAATGAACAGTTGGGTGATTCAAAAGGAACAATGACCCACGGGGACAGCGACGTCACGGCTGAATCGCATTCTTCGATGGTGATGGTCGGAGCCGTAATCTCCACCAGTCTGTCAGCCACCTCTTTCTTGGCGTTGCCGGTAATGATATTGGCCAATTCGCCGAGGGAGTCGAGGCTCTGTTCTACGGATTGTACGGTGTCATCCAGAATCTGAGCGATGGAGATGACAGAAGATTTTTGAAAAAGAAGCACCAGCGCTCCATCCACACCGCCGCGCATTGGGATCACAGCTGCGACCTTGTTCTGCATGGGAACAAAATCTTTGCAGGCGCGGATTTCACCCACGTTGACTCTGAGCCCCAACATCACATTGAAGATGTACCGGGTAGCTCCGATAAAAGGATTGATGTACGTTACATCCATAGTTTTTATCTCCACTCCATCTATCTCTCGATCGGATGAACGAGGGGTTCATCCCAGTTGCATATGAAAAATCAGGGTGAACACGCTGCGTGAAAATATTATCGGGTGGTGGCGGGAGCACTAACGATCTGTCTGAGCACAAGCCTGTTTTCTCCACGGACGATGAACGAACCTCAACATTGTGCTGATGATTTTCAAATCACGGGTTGATCCGTTTTGATCCATGAACGAGTCTTCTATTCATGGATTGACTTCGTTGCCTGTCGAGCTAATCCATCATAAACCCAAACAGTATGAATGCCGAATGACCGCGAATAGCCTCATCATCACATGCGTGTTCCAAGTATTGCACCCGGGTGCACGCAGACCTCCTGAATCACCAGGGTTAAAATACTGTTCTATTTTCAAATCACGGTTTCATGAGTAAATACGCTTTTTTACCCTGAAAAACGTGATATCATGGTGTAATCATCACTTCACAGTATTTGGATAAACCTTATTTTTTCCTTGAAATTCAACCGCTCAATCTGGTATGTTATAGGAGTATCGAATTGTAAATTGGGGCTTGTGGTTTGTAAAATCATTTTTCACGGGGGTGAGTTATGAAACATTTTACGAAAATTTTATTGGGATGTATAGCCAGTGTTGTCATGACTTCCGGTTGCGGTGTGTCGTCACTGTTGCAGTGCGGCGATGATCTACCATGTGACCTGGGCGCACAAGGGTCGACCACTACGTTCGCAGGTCAAACGGTTGAATCGCCAGCGATTGCGAATGATAATCCGCTCGACAGGATGGATGATCCACAGTATTCGGGCGATCCTAATCCCTCAGGCTCGGCTGAAATTTCAGATGAAATCAGCCAATCCTCCACAGGGGATGGTTTAACTGTTGACGCTCATCTTGATAACGCACAGCTTACAGATGCGGAGATGACGGCGCTGCTGGTGAATGATCCGTTTTTGATGTCGGTGTTTGGGCTGGAAGATATTCCGTTTCTGCTTTCGTCCTATTTCGATAACCTGCTGATCGATTCACTTACACCATCAAGCGGCAGTCTCAGCCGGATGACTTTTCTAGAGAGGTTATGCATCCAGCAAGACTATCCGGAATATCAATGCCGTCAGCGATATGGAAGGTAGCAGATCAATCGTTACGCGGGTTGGGAACAGGCTTTTAATGTTGGCTCGGTTTGCTGACGGGGCAGGTTTCGGAAATTGCGATAGGCGCTGCGAATCACGGAAGCATTAATATCTCGCATCTTATAATGATGAATGGTACCGGTTTGCGAATACGTGGTGATCGAAGAGTGTAACAATTGACGTATCGTATCAACGGCTAAATTGACGCCCGTTTCGTAAAGCGTAACCCAGAGCTGCGGCATTGAACCCGCTTCGGCAGGATTCACCGGCTGAAACTTTATTGTATCCCCCCCATCAATCGCAGCCTCGGCTACATGCAGCGTCACGCCGATCTCTTCCGGTTCGTTATTACTCAGCGCAAAAAGCGCACTGCGTACGCCGCGATATTCCGGCAATTTTCCGCTGTGAATGTTGATGGCCAGTGATGGAATTTCTAACACCACTGCATCAACTTTTCCACCCCCCGCAATTAAAATCAGATCGGGATTCAGCGATCGAATTTCATCAACCTGATCGTTTACACTCATCACGCATCGCTCACGCAGGTTGCTTGATGCTTGAGGTGTGCTGACGTGAAGTTGTTTCTCGATCTGTCGATTGCATTGCTTAAAATAACGCCACCTGTAAAAACCCGTTCCCCAACGCTTCCAACGGGCACGCGTTTCCCAATAACGCTGCCTCATTTTTTTGCTGAACTTTTTCTGGGGTGCCTCTTGCAGCTTGGACGATTCAGGTGGCTGAAATTCCATTTGGCTATTAGATGCCACTGCGTGCTCAGATTTCTCTAGGAACTCGGGCGTCTCTGGGTTTTCGGGTGCCACTGGCGGCTTGTCCGCCAGTGTCGTAACGGATTTATTAACATTACGTGTTGGCGATTTCCCCGATTGATAATACACCTGGATATCCATCGCGGGCAGTTCATGACTCAATCGCGCACCGACAAATCGTGACAACGCGAGATCGCGCGGGCCGGTACAGATCACGATACGTTTTATATCGACAGGGCCGATCATAACATTCCCAACCCAACACGGAAAAGATGTTCTTCCAGTTGACCCGCTTTGACCCCGTCGCAGGGTACGCGGCGGATATCCACACCGGTGTGACCAACGATGTTGATTCCGCCCTGGGCGGAAACGAACTCGTGACGACAGGAAGCTGCGGCTTCGATGGTATGAAAATCCCAGTCACTCGACGTACCAAACGGTACGGCAAAAATTGTTTTATAATTACGCAGGCTGCACAACATCTGATGATTATCCATAATCTGTCGCCGCTGCTCCTGCTTGGAAATACGCGAAAATCGTGGATGATCCAGGCTGTGGTTACCAATCTCCACGAGCGGATTGTCCTGCAGTGATTGCAACGCTTGATAGTCGATGTGCAACACCGGCATCATGGTCAAATCGTTACACAAGAGAGAACACTGTTGACGTTGTGCGAGAATTTTCTGAGAAGCCGTGCGTCGTAAATATCTTGCGTAGGTGGGTCCGTCGCACGGGCCGAAAATATCCTTCAGCAGATTTTGGTTCCCGTTTTTTTCCATCCAGGCGACTTCATACTGCCACAGCCGGCCGGTGGTTAACGAGCTACCGTTGATAAACAGCGTACTGGGTACGTCATGCTGTTTCAAAATGTTCAGCCCCTGCCCGCAGCAACTGATCAAGCCGTCATCAAACGTGAATGCAAACGTCGTACGTTTCAGTTGACCACTGCGCAGCAATTCAATCCCGTCTGACAGCGACGTCACATCGTAATGTTGCCTTGCCCATTGAACGTGCGCACGAAAATCGTCGGGATGGGTCACCACGCCTGCATCCTTGAGATAGGACGGAGGATTGTGGTCAACGCCGTGATACAACAACACGATTAGCGCCGGCTTGCGGTCCAGCGCGGAGCGTAGCAGTCGAGGACGGATCATCGATCGAATGGCGGTTTTCAGAAACTTCAATGCAGACCTTTCATCAGTCAACGCGATCGATCGAATCCGCTTTCGGCTGATCATCACCGCGCACAGCTTCCAGTGCGTCGTATCTCATACAAGGGTTATCGGTACATGAAACACGCGGGTGAAACCGCTTCAAATTGGACGACTCATGCAGCTGGGAGCGGTTTTTCAGCACTAAAATCCAGGTGTTGGGTGATGTGATTCAAACAAAATCCGCTCATTAGAGCCAGAAACAGACGACGTGAAAAAAAAATGGCTGCAAATCACTTTTTGGTGAAATATTGATACTCCAATATCGAATTAGTAGTATATGCTACTAATAATTACAGGAGCCTGATTATCGATTCAAAATACACACAAAGCCTTGTCTCATTGGGATTTACCAGCCTGGAGGCGGACATCTACGTTTATCTGCTGCAACAGCCGGCGGTGACCGGATATCGAGTCGCACAGTCGATTGGAAAACCGGCAGCAAACACCTACAAAGCCATCGAATCGCTCGAACGCAAGGGTGCGATTCTCGTCGACGAGGGTGACAACCGACTTTGTCGTGCGGTGCCTGCTGAGGAGTTGTTAAACCGGCTTGAGCGACAATTTCTGGAAAATCGAAAAAAGGTGTCCGACGCCCTGGCTAACCTTCAAAACGATTCGCGCGACGATCGACTCTATCAGTTGAAATCCAAAGATCAGGTTTTAGAGCGCTGCCGAAGCATGTTGGGTCAATGCAAACATGTAGCTGTCATGGATGCCTACCCGGACATCATTTCGGAATTAAAATCTGATATTGAACAAGCCGGTCATCGCGGAGTTGAGGTGATCGTGAAAACATACGAATCGACGAAGCTCAATGACGTGCGCGTGATCGTCAGACCTCGCGGCCACGAAATTCTGGATGCCCTGCCGGGACACATGATCAGCTTGAACATCGACGGAGCGGAGCATTTGTTAGCGCTGGTACGATCGGAGTCGGATGAAGTGTATCAGGCCATCTGGACGAGCAGTGCGATTATTTCTTATCTGCTCTACAACGGACTGGTCAATGAACTATCCCAGGTGGCGATAATGTCGGAGCTGGAGAGTGACACCACTGTGGAAAAATTGCGCCGCGTGTTCACCGCGCTTCGGCATCTTCACCCGACGACAGCTCGCGGACCAGCGTATCAAAATTTACTGCGACACATGGGGATCACGATGAAAGTGGATCCCGTAAAGTTGGAACCGAACGCAAAAAGAAAAACATAAAACAAAGATAACCAAATCCAATAAAAGAGAGAGGATCAGTTATGATAAGAACAAGAAAATGGGTGGTAAGACTCTTAGCAGCTATTGCGATCACAACCGTGGTTACGGGCGTGAACATGGCCGAAGAGAAAACACACACCGTGAATAAGCCTGTAGCTGCAGCGACGATTCGCTCGCGTGTGCCACAATTGAAGAAACTCAGCACCCGCTGGGAAGAAGTGATGAAAGCGCGGGGGATCGCGGGAATGTCTGTGGTGGTCGTTCAAGGAGACGAAGTGATTTACTCGAAGACTATGGGCGAGCGCGATCCACAACAACACCTGCCGGTCACGATGGACACGATGTTTTACATCGCGTCGTGCACCAAATCGTACATGGCGATGGGGATCATGTCGTTGGTGGAGGAGGGAAAAGTCAAGCTGGACGAGCCGGTCAAGACGTACCTGCCGCGATTCAAACTGGCGGACGCCGATGCGACCCAAACATTAACTGTGCGCGATCTGCTTTCCCATGCGAAAGGGCTGGACAGCGGGCCGGCTGTATTCCTGGACGCCTATACCGGCGAAATCACAGAAGATCGTTATTACCATTGGCTATCGCAGGCGAAACCGAAGGGCAGTTTTGAATACACCAATGTTCACTACACCCTGTTGGGTCGAATCGCGGAGGCGGTCAGCGGTAAGACATGGAAGGAATTTCTCAAGAGCCGCATCTTTGACGCATCGGGCATGTACCACACTACCGCATACGCCAGTAAATTGTATGGCTCCGGAAATGCCGCGATTCCCTGTGAACATAACGGAACTAGTATTGAGCCTTGCGCGGTGCGCAAAAACGATCGCGTGATGCACGCCGCAGGCGGACTCGGCACCTCGGCAAACGATCTTGCGCAGTGGTTGAGGCTAAATCTTAACGGCGGCATGATTAACGGCCGTCGCATCGTCTCGCAAAGCAGCATTCTGGATATGCAGCGATTGCAGGCTGAAGGATTCATGCCGACGCGTTTGCCACATCGAATTCGAGACGGCTATGGGCTCGGCTGGTTTGTGGGCAGCTATCACGACGTACCCGTGATCGATCATGGCGGCGGTTATGTGGGCACGTCTGCAACCATATCGTTCATGCCGGAACACAAACTGGGTGTAGCTGTTTTGGCCAACGGTAGCAGCTCATTAGCAGACCGTGTGGTAGCAACTATTTATGATGAACTGCTGGATTTTGAACGCGGTGACCTGCTGGATCGATTGGAAGCATCATGCGAACGTCAACACAAACGCATGAAGCGGTGGAATAGCCGATTTACCGACTACCCGGTCACAGCCGAATCACTGACGCTTCCTGTCGTGAAGTATCTGGGAGAATATTACAACCCGCAGTGGGGAACGATTTATGTGGCTCAGGCCAACGATCAATTGCAAATCCGCCTCGGAGATTTACCGGTTGGCATCACATCCTTAAAGAAAAAGGATGTGATTGAAATCTCCATGATGCCCGGTTCAATTGAGCCAGCTCGTTTCGTCCTCGATGGAAAAGGCTCCGTCACAGCCATCATCTACGATGAGGAGGATCACGGCGAGATCATATTCGATCGGAAGGAGGCTTCGTGATCGTTACACTGTCGTTTGATCAATTTCAAACATCGTGTCGGGGCTTGTCCTCGGAGTATTCAAACGTACGCCACAGCGAATGGAGAAGCCATTTTGATACTCCCTGACGCTGAATGATATAGTCATTACATGGGATGGGCCTGATCACAGGTCCATCCTATTTTTTTGGTACCAAACCGTTACACCGCCATGCCCTATTTTCATTGAATCGGCCGTGCGATTCAGGTATAAATAATCAAACATTAATCATAAAGAGATGGGGTTGGGTTTGGCAGATGGGGACTGCCAATTTTTTAACATTATTTCGGAGAATGAATATGCGTAATGCAATCAAAAGTCGAATCGTATTTTCCATGTTGTGTGTCGCTGCGATTTCCGCACCGTTACAGGCCAAGAGTATCGAGTTTAATTTCAAAGATCCCAAAGGTGTCAATGCGATGACGTTCACGCTGGATTCCAAACTCGAGCCGATTATGGGCCTGGCTTCGGGCATATCGGGCACCATCAACTTTGATCCGGTAAAACCAGAAAAAACCACGGGTACGATCGTGATCGAATCCAAAAGCATTACCACAGCCAACAAGGGTATGACCAAGAAACTACAAGCGGCGGATTGGATTGACGCGAAAGGCTATGAAACCCTCTCCTTTACGTTCAAGAAAATCGAGAGCGTCGAACGCGACAAAAAAACAGTCAACATGACCGTAGTGGGTGATTTTCAGTGCAAAGGAACCACCAGGGAAATTACCGTGCCGGTGAGTATCACGTTTCTACCGCGCAAAGCGAGCGATCGTAACCACGGTGGTGATGGCGATCTGCTGGTCCTGCGAACGGAGTTTACGATTGATCGAACCGATTTTGGAATCAAACCAAAAATGGGCGCGGACGTGGTGGCGAAGAACATCGAAGTCAGAACCAGCATCGTCGGTTACTCTACGAAAAAATAAACCCCATCATTCGATGGTTGGAAATAGACTCTGAGGATGTATTGGGTTTATGGCTGCGCAGATCATGAGAAATAAGAAACTTTGCCCCTATTGGCTATTTGTGATCGTAGCCTGTGTGGGTTATCCGACGGACTCGTGGTCCGCTGACGCGCGATCGGGTCAACTGATCGTGTTCGTTCAACCCGAGAAATCCACGGTCGCCAAAATTTTCGAACAGCAACACCTACCCGACATTCAGAAAATCGCATCGCAAATGAATATCCCCGTGCGTGTCGTGGATGCTAGCCACGGTTCCCCGTCTGAAATAACGATCACGCCGCTGTTGGTCTATCAAAACGAACTCGGACGCTCGATCTATCAGGGTCGATTTACGACGACGGATCGAATTCGTAATTTTTTAAGAACCGCAAGCATGGTTCCGCAAGGTGATGAGTCGCTCACGCGAACTCATATTCCCATCTGGCGAACCGGACGTACCACCATCGCATCACCAATCAAAATCGCACCCGTCACCGGCTCAACACCCACAAATTATGTACACGAACAGTTTACATCAGAAATGATTCGGGCCATTCAAAAGGGATTCAAGCATTATCAATTTACCGACTCCGTTTCGCTGGAAAGATCGGACAGAATGTTTTACATGGATTTTAATCCCTGGTTATCACCGGATGGCACGCTTTATCTTTCCGTTACTCTGTTCTCTCAGTTCCATTGCAAGGAACATGTTTTCGTTCAATCCGGCGAGCAGATTCATGGACCCTGGAGAAAACGCTCCACTTTGTTTGCACAAGCGGCTGCTGTTTTGGATCAAGCGGTGATCGAAAACATCGCCTCCGCTACGAACGGCGATGGGTTTGATCTGATCGCCGAAAACAACCCGGCGGTTTCTTGGGCGTCGCTGGGTCTTGAAATAAAAAAAGGTGCGAACGACGCCAGTCGATCGCGGACGATGAACTCTTTGCAGATGAAAAATTATCAACTTCCACGTCATTGGGTGATGGAAGAGGCTCAGCTGGGTTCACCGCCGAGGTTACAATTTACATTTCCCGCACCGCTGGATATCTATTCCGGCGAGGCGACGAAAATCATCGGCCAACTAGAGTTGCAGAATGCGACCAACTTATCCACTGCGCGAGGCCTCTTTGAAGTCAATCCACGTTCGGTCACGATGGGCGATCCCGACCTGGATCACACGCTTTACGACGATGCCGATTATTTACACGTTGCGAAATACGCTTCATCGAAATTTACACTCGAGTCGATCGACGTCGAGCCAGGCTTGTTTCGTTATGGTGAGCTATTGCAAGGCACCATGCACGGTCAATTTGAAATGAAGGGCGTGAAAACACCTTTGTCCGTACGCACAGAGTTTGAACCCGTGCTCAGCGAACAGGGTCAGCCACGACTGCTCATGCGCGGCTCGTTTGAGATTCGCCTGCAGCCGTTCAACATCGCCCAGCCCGACGGACCTACCCCGGCCAATGATACACTCTTGTTCCATTTCCGATGGTCGATGAAAAAACGCTGATTCCAGAACGTATTCTCAGATACGGCTCCATGAAACCGCAACCGCGAAAGAAAAAGGCATGCGGCTCAGGTAAGGAACCATCCCGGTTCGATCGCATCCGAGACACTAATTGATTTGTACAAAGATGTATTCCGCAGCCTTTTTACGCATCCAACGCTTGACATACCTACTACAATGGTAGTAGGATACCTACGACGCTTGTAGGAGACCTCGAGCTTCAGGCAAGCTCCTTACAGCTTTGAAGAGAATAAATTATGGCAGAACGACAATACGACCTTGGAGACGCCGAGCTTGAGGTGCTCAAGGTCTTGTGGGACCTGGGCCCGTCTACGGTTCGTGACGTGTTGGATCACCTGCACGGTTATGGACGCAAAATCGCTTATACCACCGTACAGACGCTGTTGATTCGGCTGGAGCTAAAGGGATTTACCCGCAGCGATAAATCAGACCTGGCCCATGTGTTTCGGGCGAAGATTTCGCGTAATCGGGTATCGAAGTCTCGATTAAAAACGCTCTTGAATCAGATGTACGACGGGTCGGCTGGCTCGTTGGTGTTGCAGCTGGTGAAAAACGAAAAGCTCAGTAAGAACGAAGTGGACGAACTGCAAAAACTGATCGCCAAACTCGATTCAAAAAAGCAGAATTAACGAAAACAACTTGCGTATTTGTTTCGTAATGATGTTGTAAAAGACACGAGATTCGACGAACGAATCATGGGACGTACCGGACAATTGGAGTGGAACTGTGGTCGCATGGGTGGATAGCATATCGAGTCATCTCTGGCATAACGGATTGGCTGTCATTCCGCTGGTGATCCTGGTGACGCTGCTGGTCCGCTGGCTACCGAGCCGACCGGCGACCCGTCACACGCTGTGGGTCATGATTTTATTGTGGCTTGTTCTTCCGCCGATGCTTCCCTCGCTGTCGGGTTCTTCCATTTCTGAGTGGATGGACTCGAAACTCGAAAACACGAACCCTCGATCTGATGAGAACACCTCTGTTGAGTTACCAACACACGAAAATCCGCACAGTCTCCCGGCAAGTCGAGAATTAATAGAACCCGTGGCTCCGCCCACGGCTCAGTCTGCAGCTCAGAATGTGGATGATAAAATTGTATCCACTTTATCAAAATGGACCCGTCCATCAGCCCGTCGACTCGGTGTATATGAAGGCCGTGCTGCCAACGAGCAGGATTTTCCTGCTGTACACCCACTTTCGACCGCTCCCAAAACGCTCGCCCGGGAACGACTGCGAAATGGTTGCGGGCCGATGGTCGGGGATTATTCACCTTATCGATCCTTTTATCGATTCACCGACAACATCACGACACTCGAACAACCCTCCACGCTCAGGTCGTGGCCACCCTCGTTATCATTAGCGAATCAATACAAAGTTCGACTGTTACATACCCTGGCGAAAAACGGCTACGC
>CBDTZI010000051.1:0-12547 GCA_965364865.1 uncultured bacterium
AATGATGCTACTCTCCCGCCGTGAAACGGAAATCGCTTCTTTGATCACCGATGGACTGAGTAACAAACAGATCGCCCGCAAACTCCACATCGCATTAGCAACCGTAAAAGACCACGTCCATCGGATGCTGGTCAAAACCGAACTACCCAATCGCGCAGCCATCGCAGCCGCCATGCAGGGTTATACACCTGAGAATCCTGAATAAAAAATCAGGATCGGAATCTGACAACCGGTTCATCATACAAGATAACTTGTTGGATAGGCAATCCCATCTTTGGATGGGATTTTACGAAATATAGCCTTAAATTAGTGGTTTATACCTTATTGCACTCATAAGCTGTTATCAAAATTGCCTAGCGGTTAAACAATCACTGGCTAGAATCGTGTCTGAATGTGTCAATTCTGCTTAGATACTCTTGCGGCAACTACGAACATATCAGTAACATAAGATTGTTGTAAGTGTCAGTGCGTCAAATGAATATCCAATGAAAGTGAGTGGAACGACATGCCCCTAAAAACAACAAATATATTGGTTCGATTGGTTTGCGGTTTGGTCAGTGTGATGGCAGCGTCCGTAGCGATGGCAGCCAACGCCCCAGACCCAACCGGCCACTGGAAAGGTGAAATCAAACTGCCACACCAGACACTGGATATTAACATTGATTTCAGCCAACAGGACAATGCATGGGTGGGCGACATTTCAATCCCTCAACAAGGCGCCGTGGATCTACCCCTGACTGACATTGTAGTCGGCGATGAAATCATCTCCTTTGCCATCACCGGTGTACCGGGCGATCCAAAATTCTCAGGAAAAATGACCGATGACGGTAACACCATGACCGGCGAATTTACACAGGCTGGAAACCAGGTGACTTTCACCATCACACGGGGAGATGATCTAAAGGCCGAGGCGATCGAAGCGCTTCAAGGATTCGATAAATTCGTAGACCAGGCGATCAAAGACTGGAACGTACCGGGATTTGCCATCGGGATCGTGGTTGATGACGAAGTTGTGTTTGCTCAAGGGTTTGGCTATCGCGATCTGGACAAACGATATCCGGTTACGCCGAAAACACACTTTGCCATCGGTTCGTGTACCAAAGCGTTTACAACGTTTCTGCTCGGACTCTTAGTGGATGACGGCAAGATGGAATGGAATACGCCGGTCAATCAATACATTCCCGAATTTCGTTTGTATGATGAATACGCTACGAATCACATCACGCCGCGCGACCTGGTGACGCACCGGTCCGGTTTACCTCGTCACGATCTGATGTGGTATAACAGTTCGTTTTCTCGAAAAGAAATCGTGGAACGGTTGCGGTTTTTAGAACCCAGCAAGCAGCTGCGCGAAAAATTTCAATACAACAACCTGATGTTCCTGTCAGCGGGGTATCTGGGCGGCCAACTGGCGGACAGCACATGGGAAGAGGCCATAAAACAACGCATCTTCAAACCGTTGGGTATGAACAACAGTAATTTATCGGTGGATGATTCTCAAAAAGGTGACAACTTCGCACTCCCCTACGAAGAAAAGGACGATGAAATTCGTCTGATGTCATTTCGCAAGATCGATAACGTCGGGCCAGCGGGTTCGATCAATTCCAACATCGAAGACATGACAAACTGGGTGCGGATGCACCTGAACAAAGGAAAATTCAAAGGAATACAAATCATCAGTGAAGAGATCTTGAAGGATTTGCATACGCCCCAAATGGCCATCGCAGCCATGCCCAAAGATAAAGAGTTTTCACCCAGAAGCTATGCTATGGGCTGGGGCGTAGATACCTATCATGGTCATTATCGCGTCAGTCACGGCGGCGCGATCGACGGCTTCATCGCATCGGTCACGCTATTTCCTCATGACCGAGTGGGAATCGTCGCGTTTGCGAATAAAAATGGCACCGGCTTTCCAAATTTAATGGCCCTGCACGCCGCGGATCGTATCCTGGGAAATCCAAGCAAGGATTGGAACGCCAAAGCGTTAAAATTACGCAAAATGGGTAAGGAAACGCAAAAGGAAGCAGACAAGAAAAAAGACCTCGTGCGTAAGAGTGGCACCTCGCCGGCTCATACACTCGAGGAATACGCGGGAGATTATGAACATCCGGGTTACGGCGCGTTGAAAGTTTCGATCAACAACGATCAATTGGTGATGGCGTATAACAACATCCCCACACCACTTCAACACTGGCACTATGAGGTGTTTAACGGGTTGGAAAATCCAGACGATGCTGCGTTTGAAGATTTTAAGATCCGATTTTTGACGAACATGAAGGGCGGCGTCGATGCCATCGCGGCTCCGTTTGAACCCTCCGTGGATGAGATTATCTTCACCAAAAAAGCGGAATCGAAATTGTCCGATCCAACATATCTGGCTAAATTCCTTGGTAAATATGAGCTATCCGGCCAAACCATCACGGTCGGTATCAAAGGAAACGTGTTGACGCTGGTTGTTCCCGGCCAACCGCTTTATGAACTGGTAGCCGATCGGGATGATGAATTCAATCTTAAAGAGGTAAGCGGTTACAGCGTGAAATTCGTTAAGGATGAAAACGGCGAATACTTCGCCCGCTTCAATCAACCCAACGGCGTGTTCGATACGAAACGGTTAAAGGATTAAATGCTAGTCAACAAAAATTCGCCACTCCGTAAATTACCAGAGGACATGAACCCTCAACAAGCTTCATTTCTTGATGGAATTCGTATCAGCATTGAAATGATCGACATAGCTTATACTAGATTAGTACATGACTTACTAGAGATAAGAATAGATGATGATAGAATATTGATGAATGAAGGATCGACTGCTTCGCTTTTTCTTGATACATGGTCTATGGTAGACTCTGCGTTTAGATTACGAGAGCTTATCCAACAAATGCCTGGAATAAAAAAGAGTAAGGCACATAGCATAAAAATATTTTTGCAAAAAACTTCAACAGTCGAAATACTTCGACACATCATCCAGCATTTAAGAAACGAAATTCACGATATCGCAAAGAAAGGTTGGCCCGTCTGGGGAAGTTTGACTTGGATACGTATTGAGAAATTTGATGATTACTGTCGTCATTCATGCATGGTGGTACCCGGCCGTTTAATCGATGGCAATCACAAAGCCATCAACCCCCATGGCAAAAAAATACGTGGACTTATTGATCATATCACATTGACATCAAAAGAAATTGAACTCCCTATTAGCGATCTATTTTATTCTGTAGTAAAGCTTAATGAAGAAATGGAGTCCATTCTATCAAGACAGTTCGAGAACCTTCCAACGAGTGGGTCAGACTGGTGTGCTATGGTGCGATTTGAAGCAACAAAACAAGATAAAGCCAATAAATAAATTCTAAGTATATCGTGCCAAAACGTCTTGTACGGATTGGACCATGTTTGTACGATTGGCTGTAAACTGTGCGGGCTGTTCTTCGAGCCATTTTTTGCGGTCCGCACCGATCTCTTTGGATAATTCATCGCCCAGTCGCAAATCCTTGATCGACACCTCGCCCTTTTCCACTTCGTCCGAACCCACAATGATGCAGAGTGTCTTTCCCACGTCGGAGGCGTATTTGAACTGCTTTCCAATCCCCTGATTCCCAACGTATAATTCCGTGTTGATCCCCGCATTACGCAGCTCGGCCACGATTTTCTGATACTCACCCGTCAAAGTCTTATCGATTCGAGTCACCAGAACTGGAGCTGTCGTCGTGTTCACATCGATTTTATCCAACAGACGCAGGGCCGCCAACAACCGATCCACCCCCATCGAAGCTCCGGTCGCGGGAGTTTTTTGACCCGTAAACCGCTCGACAAGACTGTCGTATCGACCACCGCCAAAGACGCTGCCGAACTGTCGCTTGACGCCCTTCTCATCCACGACGTCAAACGTCAACACGGCCTCAAACACCGGCCCGGTATAATAAGCCAACCCGCGCACAATCGTCGGATCAAACACCACACGATCTTCCGCAAATCCCCCACCGGTTAAAGCTTCGTCGATTTCACGAAGTTCTTTCACGCCCTCACTGCCCACCTCCGACTCGCCCACCAGCGCAGCCAGCGCATCACACACCTTTGCACGCGAACCGACCACGATCGAAAGGTAATTGATCACCACGTCGATCTGCGAATCGGATAAACCAAGCCCCTTGATCATCGCGCCCGACTTATCTTTTCGCCCCGGACCCAGCAACTGCTTCACGCCGTCAATCCCCACGCGGTCCAGCTTGTCGATCGTGCGAAGAACGTTCATCGCGGTTTCCTCCGCTGAAGCACCTTGCGAAGATGAAGCATCATCTGTCATTAACGACAACACGCCGTTGAGCACTTTGCGATTGTTCACGCGCACGATGTATTGGCTGCGATCCACACCCACCGCCTCTAAAGTGTCACACATTACCATGCAACACTCGGCATCGGCCAACATCGAAGACGAACCGACCGTGTCAAAATCAAACTGATAAAATTCACGGAATCGATCCGGGCCCGGCTTTTCCACTCGATAGACCGGTCCCACCTGATAACGACGGAAGGGACGGGGAAGCTCGGGATTCATGGCTACGTAGCGAGACAGCGGAGCGGTAAGGTCATATCGAAGTGCGATCCACTCCTCATCCTCGTTTTGCATGGCAAAGATACCGCCGTCGGGCTGATCCGCCTCGGGTAGAAATTTTCCCAGCACATCCACATATTCCATCGCGGGTGTTTCCAGCGGGTTATATCCATATTTTTCGTATACGCGGCGAATCTGCGCGACCATCCGATCGCGCGCAAGCACATCGCCCGCTGTGATATCTCTAAAGCCCTTCAGCCTTCGAGGTTTTGTACGTTTGGTTTTTTCGCCTTTAGCCACGTCTGATTCTCCGAATTGGGGACATGTCCCAACACTTACCTGAGCCGCGGGCTTTAGCCCGCGCGGATATTCGGAATGCAATAGATTCCTAATTTTCAGATAACTATGACCACGACTACTGAACACGTTCACTTTTTGGTATAGCTTCTAAATAGTCTTGCAGTCTATCCAACATAGTACGAGTGTACAACTTCAAATCGATATGAGCGTTATTCTACTTCGGTAGACCGCGCAGGCTAAAGCCTGCGGCTCAGCTTGAAGATTGCATCTAAGAAGATTGCACACCGGATTGTGTGAAGTAGGCCAACAGCGCTTCGATCAGCCCCCTGGCGGTGTGATCCTGGGCGACAACATGAGCGGTCAAACCCACCATCACCGCAGCCTCTGCTGTCGTAGGTCCGATGCAAGCGATGATCGTATCTTTGGTGGGAAGATCCAACGAAACATAACGCTGCAAGGCTGAGGGGCTGAAAAACATAATGGCGTCCGCACCGTCCTCTAAGGCCAGTCGAGAAATTTCCGGTGGGGAAATATCCACAGTGTGATAGACGACGATCTCATCGACCGCGACACCGGCATGTTTCAACGCAGCGGGTAAGGTATCGAGCGCCAGATCACCCTTGGCAAAGAGCACGCGTTTTAAGGTTTCGCCGTGTTGCTGAATCATTTCATTGGCCAGTGATTTTGCATCGTGAACCTGTGGAATAAGATCAACCTGGATTCCCTGATCGGTCAAAGCCGTGAGTGTTCTTGGTCCAACGACAGCCAGCTTACATTTTGCCAATGCTCTTGCGTCCAAACCCTGCGCGATCAACTGTTTCCAGAATCCCAGCACGCCATGCATGGATGTAAAGACAATCCAGTCATATTCGCCGAGTCGTTCAAATACTTCATGTGAATCGCTTATATCTTGCGGATATTCGATGCTGATCAGCGGACAGGGAATGATCGTCGCGCCTTCGGCGCTGAGTCGAGCCTGTAAATCGTTCGAAACTGAACTCGGTCGGGTAATCACGATTCGTTTGCCGGCAAGAGGTCTGCTCATAGCCAATGATTCTCCGTAAAGACTATTCATATCGCCATCAAGATCGAAACCAAACGACTGCAACAACGCTTCATCAGATGTTGCCTCGGCGGCAACCTCTCCGATCACAGCCACCATGGGCGCCTGTATCTCCTGACGATCGGCTTCATCGGCGATGGTTTCCAGCGTCGCCACCACTACCCGCTGTTGAGGCATGGTCGCTTTTTCTATACAAGCGGCTGGGAGGGTCGGACTTTTACCCGCGTTTATCAGTGATTGTACGATCTGCCCGAGATTCGCCCGCCCCATCAAAATAACGATCGTATCCATCATAGCCAATGCGGAATAATCGATTTCTGGTGATGGGTCATTGGATGCGGTTGAGCCGGTGATGATGGCTACGCTTCTGACTTTGTGACGGGCGGTGACCGGAATACCTACCGCAGCCGGAGCGGCGATGGCGCTGCTCACCCCGGGTATGACGACGCAGGGTACGCCCGCAACACGACAGGCTGACAATTCTTCAAATCCGCGACCAAAAACAAACGGATCGCCGCCTTTGAGTCGAACCACATGGCAGCTGGCTCGTGCCCGTTCGATCAACAAATCGTTGATCTGCGGCTGCTTCATGCTAGGTTGGCCCGGTTTTTTCCCAACATCCACAAATTCAACGCCTGGCCTGGTATCGAGCAACAGTTCCTTACCAATCAATCGATCGAACACGATAACGTCTGCGTTATGTATTAACTGGGCTCCGCGCACGGTAATCAAACCAGGATCACCGGGGCCAGCTCCGACAAGATACACTACGCCGCAGCGTTTCATGTAAGCGTTTCCTGTGGTGTAAAATCGGAAGCAAACGCCAATTCCAAAATGACCTCAACCAACCGAATATCCGTACCAATCGCAGAATCGATGATGATACGATAATCATCTACGGTTTCCATAAAGGGAGCCATTTTGTTTCGAAGATCATCAATGCCCAGCCTGCGAGGGATATCTTGTTTGGTGTGTTGCCCGTCACCGATGAAAAATGGTTGTACCAGAATTTTTTTGTAAACCGCACGATCCTTTACGGTATCCACCACAGGCTGATCGTCCAGAAAAGCGGTGAGGATGTCGCCGCATGTTTGAGATTTTTTGAGACCCTCAGCTAGTTGTATCGTCGACATCCTGCTTCGTTTGTGGCGCGTCGTGCCGTGACCGATGATCGCCAGCGATGTTTCTTGCGGATCCAAATGATAGGCTTGCAGCAGTTTATCCACGCGATCTCGTACCAGCGAAATCATTTGTGGATGTGTTCCCACGGGCGGAGTGCAGCGAATATCAACCTCGTCGATGCGCTGGTTTTGTATGAGTTCCCGTGGCAACACGACTTCGTTGTAATATCCCTCGCTGGTCATCATGGGGACTACGGTCACGGTCGTTGCCCGCACATGATCCAACACCGTCGCGAAGGTGGGTTCCCCGCTGAGAAATGTCGCGATAACCTCGTCGAACAGATTTTTTTTTCTGATGATTTCAGCGTAGCGACAGACCATATCGTTCATGTTGGAGTCGGCGTTCGAGCCGTGAGCTGCCAGGATCAATGCGTTTTTGCTCATATTGTTATCCACATGCCGACCACGTATCCGAGGAATCACGGCGTAATCGCTTCCCCCCTTATTTACAAGGGGGGATTGAGGGGGGTAATCCGTTAAAAAACCTCCCCCGCCCCCTCCTTAGTAAGGAGGGGAGGAGTGCGCCGCCTACGAGGGGTCACAGACCCCCGGCTGGGGGCGACGCTACATTTTTCTAAATACCTTCACCACCGTGCAAACCACACTCGGTTTTTTCCATGTTTGACCATCGACCGGATCGTGAATATTCACCAAGCTTACTGCCTTCGACCGGCTTGGTACAATGAGTGCAGCCCACCGTCGGGAAACCCTGCTCATGCAGCTTGTTGTAAGGGACGTTGTGTTTCTGGATGTATTCCCAGATTTTCGGCCTCTCCCATTTGACCAGCGGACTGATTTTCAAAACCTGATAACGCCAATCCCATTCGATCAAACGTAAATTCGCGCGCGCCACCGATTGGCTACGTCGCAGGCCGGTGATCCACACATCGGTATCCGCCATCACATCGAGCATGGGATCGACCTTGCGCAGCTGGCAACACTTGTTTGGATCGCGTTTCCACAATTCCGCACCGTATTGTTCTTCTTGCTGCTCGGGCGTCATCTTCGTACCGCCATTCACGAATTTACCATGTGGATATCGCTCAATCATCTGATCGCGCAAGTCGTATGTTTCCTGAAAGAAAAACATGGTATCCAGATAAATCACCGTAAAGGGTCTGTTGTGCGACGCGACCATATCGATTAGCGCGCACCCTTCCATTCCAAACGAAGTCGTCATGATTAACCGCTGATCCACAAAACGGTCCAACACCCAGGGGATCAGCTTCTCGGTCGGTGTTTCTTCACTGACCGAGTCTAAATTTCTTCGATTTCCAACGTAGAGTTCCAACTGACGTCCTCCCTTGTTTTTTGTCTTTCCCTTAAGGCTTTGCTTTTAAGTGTAGGCGCCCTAAATCGAAATTACCCAATCCCACTCTGTCCCAATCCATAAAAAAACGACCCTCAGGAATCATCCTGAAGGTCGTGATTTACTTGTTATCGGTAAGTAATGTCACACTTCCGTCAGCACGTTCCCCCACAGGAGTTCGTACAACAACAACAGAAGCAACAACAACACCCCATAACATCGCGCAGCCCGATCGGCCCGGTGGAGACACGATTCGCTCGTGCACCGGAAAGCTCAAAATGGCTGTTGTTATCGGCTGATGTATTCATGACTATTAGAGCGTATCAAATAGCCTGTGAAAAGTCAAGGAAAATGCGGTCAGAGCGACCAAGTACCATGCCCACAATTCGTATCAGTCGCTGGAGGCTCGTTTCCGCTTCTTCACGGCCCATTCAGGCGATTCTCGAATGCAGGTCCACAGAATCCCCATCGATATCCTGACAAGCTTCCAGGTACTTCTCACGATGCCAGCAGGTGCGTCGCCGACGTCAGGATAGCCCTTTCCAGCAGGCTTTACAGACTCCCAATTCTGGAATAATCGGCCCCACTGGCTGTGAAGGGCTTCCTGGACCCTTTTGCGGCCAATAAACGGATACCAGAAGGTATCGTGATACAACACGCTGGCGATATACGCCCATGGTGCGAGCCAGGTCTTGAGCGACCACTCAAGAAACCCCTTCATCCAACCCCAATAAATCAGGTGCTGCATCCGAGAGGCGAAGGTCATCTCTTTGAACGGTCCTACAAAATGCCAGTTCTGAGCTGCGGCGACTTCGTCACCCACGATTTCAATCTCAGCGGGATCACCACAACCCAGCCCAAGCTCGTGAGCTAAGCGTATAAATTTGACGTCCGATAGTGGATCAAAGCCCATCAACTTGGCAGCCATCGCGTCGATAGCCACCTGATCGTCCGAAGCTAACAACACATTTTTGACGTACGGGATCATACATCGTGGACCGGGACCGTCACCGGCAAACGTGCCGTCCATGACCGCGAACACGCCGCCATGAATTTTCTGCTGAATCATTAATAAATCGACCAGCGTTTCGTGAATCACCGGATGCGTCCAGTGGCGATGCTCGTTGAGTAATCCGCCGAACGCATTTTTCATCGCACCGGTCATGGTGGTAAAAACGTGGGTCTTGACAGTGGGTAAGTGAATGATGTTTTCACCGATGAAACGTTTGGGGATGCTGAACCCGTTGGGATACACGTCGTTGAGACATAAGAATTTTTCGGTTAAATCCCCCACAGCCTCCTGGATCGTAACCCATTCCACTTCGGGTTCGTAGAGATGGATATTTCTAAGACCATGCGCGTCGGTCACATGAACCTGTTTATTTTCCTGCTCACCCAACCTGGAAT
The DNA here is from genome assembly GCA_965364865.1 of uncultured bacterium. Taxonomy (GTDB): domain Bacteria; phylum Planctomycetota; class Phycisphaerae; order UBA1845; family UBA1845; genus CBDTZI01. The sequence goes on from CBDTZI010000051.1 coordinate 9,810, forward strand.
CGATCACCACGGTACGATTGTGACAACCATGAATCAGATCGGGATCATACCCGTCGCGCTTCATCGCACGGATCACGCCTTCCAGTTGCCAGGGGGTGGTTGAACTTCCCGGATAAAAGAAATGCCAACTGATGTTGATCTTCAACGCGGTATCCACGGATTTGTCCAGGATATCCTGATAGCCAGCCAGATTCATCAGGCGGTGATAATCTTCCAGCACCGTTTCCGGCGAGGTTTGAACAATCGCGACTTTAGATCTACTCATATGCTCATTTCCGGAGGTACAACAATACGTCTAATGCGCTACGCCTGATTTATTTCGCCCTACTGAATACGATGCACGATTCCTTCCAGTCCATCCGGTCCAAACAGCGGCACCTGATAAGCAATCACCAATGCACATAGCGCCCACAGGATGATGGCTCCGATCATGGCTTTGTCTTTCAGCACGATCGCGGTCGGTCCGCTGAATTTACCGATTTCGGTCAGCATGGCAAATCGAAAGATTCCGTAAATCACGATGGGCAACGTGTAAAACAAATGCTCCTTATGAAACGGAGCGGGATGGCTGCCGGTATCCAGCGTGTACAACAGAAAGGTAATCACCGCGATGCCGGCGGATACCGTAATCAGATGATTTAACAAATCGGGCGTGTAGCGCACCAATGTTTTGCGATGTTCGTGGGCGTCCTGCGTGTTGTCGAACATCGCGATCTCGCAGCGGCGTTTGCCAAACCCCATGAACATGCACAGTGTAAAGACGCAGGCGACCAGCCAGGATGAGGCTGACACTTCAACGGACAACGTCCCTGCCCACGCGCGCAGTACAAAACCCAGCGCGATGATAATCACATCCAAAATAATACGATTTTTCAAAAAGAGCGAATACGACATCGTCAACAATATATAAAGCACGATCACCGTCATCACCGCGCGGTTCACACACACCACGCTAATAATTAACGAACCCGCGAATAAGGCGATCGCCATGATGGCGGCGCTGATCGGCTTGATCGCTCCGCGAGCGATGGGTCGATATTTTTTTGTGGGATGACTGGCGTCGGCGCGACGATCCACGATATCGTTGATGGCGTAGGTCGCACTGGCAGCAAAACAAAACGCCACAAACGCAAACGCAGCCTTCATGAAGGGTTCAAACGAAAACAGTTGCAAACTGGCTGCTGGCCCGGCAAAGACCACAACGTTTTTCACCCATTGGGTCGGGCGAAAAAGGTCTACATAATCTTTCGCGCTCGCCGAAACCGCCCGATTGGTTGTGTCTACAGATTCAGCCATCATCTAAAAATCACCGTCACTTCTCTATACCGTACCCAACGATTATTCTACCTATTCTGATCGGCCTGTTATACCGTGATCGCTGATAAAAATATATCGAGGGCGACTTACCCACGTATCAGCCTCCTGGGGTGGAAAATTCGTTCCAAAATACAACGCCAGCCATTTTTTCCCTGCCGGAGAATATCGGCTACAATGCATCTCTTTGGTTCGATGGCACGCGTTCCCATGATGTAGAGCAAGAGCTGAGATTTTCCCTATGACAGTATCCCCCAAAGCAGTTGTATTACTATCCGGCGGACTGGATTCCGCCACCGTGGTTGGCCTGGCAAAAGAACAGGGATTTACGATTTATTCTCTTACGATGATCTATGGCCAGCGTCACGCAGTTGAATCGGAAGCGGCGACACGCGTTGCTCAATCACTCGGAGTAGAGAATCATATTTTTCAAACCATTGATCTGCGACAGTTTGGTGGATCGGCACTGACCGACGCCATCGAAGTTCCCAAATCCGCTGACGTTTCGCACATCAGCCAGGGCATACCCGTCACCTACGTCCCCGCTCGGAACACCATTTTTCTCTCCTTCGCGCTGGGATACGCTGAGGTCATCGGGGCCACCGATATTTTTCTGGGCGTCAACGCGGTGGATTACTCGGGTTATCCGGATTGTCGACCTGCGTTTATCGAATCGTTTGAACAATTGGCGAACGTGGCGACCAAGATGGGCGTGGAAAACCAGTCGTTCAAAATTCATGCCCCGCTGTTGAACATGACCAAAGAAGAAATTATCAAAGAAGGCACGAGGATGGGTATCGATTATTCACTCACGCACAGTTGTTATGATCCGACCGAGGGTGGACTTGCCTGCGGCCACTGCGACAGTTGTTTGTTGAGAAAATCAGGGTTTGAGCAGGCGGGCCTGACGGACCCGTTGCGCTATTTTGATAGCGACTTGCCGCATCGTTAAACTACTGCGCCCCATCCGGGATGTCGACGGGCGATCGAGCCTGCAAGCACAACTTCGCCAGCTGACGGGCTTCAACTTGGACCTCTTCAATCGAATGTAGCTGGATTAGCTTCGTTTCAATTTTTTTTGCAATATCCGTTAATTCATCAAATCCAAAAGAGGACGCCAAACCCTTTAATTGCCGCACGACCGCTTCAAGTTTTTTCGCATCCTGCTCGGCAATCGCACACCCAATCTCGAGTGTTGTTTTTGGCAACTCCAATACGAATGTGTGAATAAGCTCAGCCATCGAAGCATCATCATGCATACTGCTGAACATTGGTTCTTCACGAATAGATTCAAGTAAAGCCGCTAAATCGTTACGATTGTATGGTTTGGGTAGAAACTGATTACATCCCGATTCAAAACATCGCTGTTGATCTTCAGACTGGGTCATGGCTACTTAATCAGAGACTCCTTAATGACGGAGACG
>CBDTZI010000052.1:0-12382 GCA_965364865.1 uncultured bacterium
GGCCGGCTCACCGTTTCGTATCATTAATTTAGGGGTGTCGATCAACGGCGAGCACCTTACGGATGTGGGCGGAGATGGGATCATCGTTTGCACGCCCAGTGGCTCAACCGCACACAATCTTTCCGCTGGCGGTCCGATTTTGCAGCCCGGGTTGGACGCGATTATTTTAACCCCGGTGAATTCACATTCTTTAACGCACAAACCTCTGGTCGTGGAACGAAATTCTGTGATTACGATACAGGCGAATCAGGTCAACGAAGGCACCACCGCGATGGTGGATGGCCAGGTGGCTTCGCCATTAAAACTGGGCGATCGCGTTATGATTCAACGCTACGAATCCGATTTTCTGGTGGTTCGCAATTCACAGTCTTCAACCTGGAACAAGCTCATCAACAAGCTGCACTGGGGACGCTCTCCCGATCTCGACAAATCCGCCTGATCCATCGATTTTTTCGTTGATATAGATCCTTTCTATCGTGTATAATTAATCGGTAGTGACTGGCCTGCGGTGATTCGGGTTTTCACCGTTTTGAAGATACCCTTAACTGGTGGAAGGGATATCCCATGAACGAACATTTGTCTGACAATTTGAATAGCCAAGCAACGGGAATGCGACACGCAGCTCTTTGGCTCATCGGTCCGGATATCCCAGGTTTGCTAAATATGGGCGCTCGGTTTGTCTCTGAGCGGGGCGGTAACATCGACAAGGACATTGCTGATAAGTTTGGCGAAAAAGCGGTCGTGTTTTTGAGTATTACAGCCGAGCCGGACGCCATAGATCGTATGGATCAGGACAAGGATGATTTAAAAAAGAAGAGTGGTTGCGGTGTGGTTTTTCAACCCATGAACAATCCCACCGTGCCTGACGGTTATCAGCCGGACTTGCATGGATTTGATATCGTTTGCGATGATGCCATCGGCGTCATTACAGAAATTACAGAATTACTCGCGGAATTTCATGTATTGATTGTCGGCCACACGGGCGAGCGACATGTGATGCCCGGGCCGAGGCGCAAGGTTCAAGCGGGTCAAAAATATGTCGTGATGCTCCCCTATGATTTTGATGCCGGCGCGTTCAATCACAAGCTGAACGAACTGATTCACAAATACAATGGCCAAATGCAGGTTTCACTCAAACGAGTCCCCGGCCTGCTATGGTGGTGGTAATTTTCCTGCGACGCTCCATTTCTTGACCATTTCATCTTCAGTTACTACAACTACCCCCTATGTTTGATTCTTTAACAGATCGATTAAGCGGTATTTTTCGAGGTCTTCGAGGCCGGGGTAAAATTACCGAGGACAACGTCGCTGAGGTGATGCGAGAAATCCGCACCGCGTTGCTCGAGGCCGACGTGAATCTTGAGGTTGCGCGATCGTTCTGTAATACGGTTCAGGAAAAAGCCATCGGTGCGGAGGTGATGAAAACCCTCCAGCCCGATCAGGTCATGGTCAAAATTGTCCATGAAGAGCTGATATCATTGATGGGGCCGGTGGATTCAAAAATTCCTTTCATTGCGCCCGGCCCGACGATTCTGATGTTGGCTGGCCTACAAGGCTCGGGTAAAACCACCACCTGTGGCAAGATGGCCAAGATGTTGCTGGAACAGGCCAAGCGACCGTTGCTGGTGGCTGCGGATATGAAACGCCCGGCGGCAATCGATCAACTCGAAGTGCTGGGTGAGCAGATTGGCGTTCCGGTCTATACCGAGCGTAAACATCAAAACGCGGTGAAAGTTTGTCGCAACGGAATTGCACACGCGAAAAAGACTGACCGCGATGTGGTAATTCTTGACACGGCGGGGCGGCTGGCGATTGACGAAGATATGATGGATGAGATCGCCAAGATCGCATCCATCTGCAATCCGCAACAGATTTATCTGGTGATCGATGCGATGACCGGCCAGGACGCGGTCAACACTTCCAAAGCTTTTAATGAGCGTCTCGAACTCGACGGTGTGATTCTCACCAAGTTTGACAGTGACACGCGTGGTGGTGCGGCGTTGTCGGTTAAACATGTGACCGGCAAGCCAATCAAGTTTATCGGGGTTGGCGAAAAGATGGACGCGTTGGAGGCGTTTCATCCCGATCGTATCGCGGGCCGCATTCTGGGAATGGGTGACATCCTTTCGTTGGTCGAACAGGCGCAGAAACAATTCAGCGCGGAAGAAGCGGCCAAGATGGATGCGCGGATGTCGTCGGGTAAGTTTTCACTCGAAGATTTTCTGACGCAGCTGCGGACCATGAAGAAGATGGGCTCTGCCAAGAGTTTGATGAAAAAAATTCCCGGCATGAGCGACATGATGGGCGACGCCGAGGTGGACGAAAGCGAGTTCACCCGGATGGAAGCGGTCATACAATCCATGACGAGCCGGGAGCGTGAAAATCCCAAGATCATCGATACTTCTCGACGTCGACGAATCGCCCGCGGTGCGGGATGTGATCCTTCGGATGTGAGCCAGTTGACCAAGATGTTCGAGCCAATGCGCAACATGATGAAGGGGATGAGCGGTAAATCGATGTCCCAGCGGATGCAAATGGGCACACAAATGTCAAACATGATGGCGGGTGGGGGGATGCCCAAGCTCAAAGGAAAGTCTACAGCCTCCCGTAGATCGCTGAGCAAAAAAGATAAACGCAAACGTCGCAGAAGATAATAAAGTTAATATCAGTATTGTTATTGCGGCATGGCTTTGATGTTTCGTTGCGCAGTTGTTACACACGCCTGAATTGATCATCTTTGATCTCACAAAATACGAATTAAATGTAGGCAATTGTCGTTTTAGGCGAATCAACTCTGGAATCGCTGCGTCCCAATCGTTAGTATAAGAGATCGGGCTTATGGTTATTGTTAAGTAGATACGAAGTTAATCTGGATTCGATCGAGTCTGTTTTCATGAAACAGGCTTGATGCGATCCATTGATAGAACGAACCGTTATGTGGATAGATGTAGCGCATAAAAAATGGATGAATCGTATTGCGCTCTCCGCGATATCGATATTTTTGTTTGCGATCACGATGGCTAGCGGCCAACAAGTGGAAGGCCCCGATCAGCCACAAAGGCGTGCACAAATCCGAAAACAGGCCAAACTTCAACTGCCAATACCGGTACAGAAACCGGCACGTATCGCGATCAGCACCGCGCCGATAAACCCCGCGCGTTCCAATGTTATATTTGTGGAACCCACCGCTCCGATCATCAATCTTTTTGTGCGGGCGGAAGAAGGAATCGCTCGAAGAGACTGGAAGTTTGCGATCGATTCGCTTCAACGCATTATCGATGATCCCCAGGCGTCTCTCATGCCTCGTGATCGTCAAACGATCGGTGATGCGGTGTTGTACGAATCGGCGAGAAAAAAAGCGATTCGTCAAATTGCCCAGCTGCCTCCTCAGGGATTACGGGCGTATCGAATGTTGTACGATGGGAAAGCCAAGGGATATCTTGAACGCGCCAAAGCCCATCACGATGCGGATTTATTACGCTCCGCGGTGAACCGATTTTTACTCACCCGTCACGGGGATGACGCGGCGGATCTTCTGGCGTCCTGGGCATTGGATGAGGGGCGGATCACGGAAGCGATATCGCTATTGGAAGATGTGTTGGAATTTGTTCCTGATTTCGATGTGCCGCGTTCATTGCTCATATCCAAACTGGCGGTGGCTTATCACCTGGCGGGAATGACATCGTCCGCAGAAAAATTACTCGCAGAAAACGCGGATCAGGCCCAGGAAAATTCTTCACTACCGAAATGGTATAGCCATCTAACCGACGCCACACTTTTACATCGAGATGAAGAAAAAATCGAAGACCTGAAAGAATGGCCTCTCTTCGGTGGGACGCTCCAACGCACCGGAAGAATGCCGGCTGTTTCTCCCACGTTGATTGCGAACACCCCTTGGGTTTATCAATTGCCCGGCAGTAATTCGTATTCCTGGCGACAGATGATTCAGATGCAGGAGCATGATCCTGATACGTTGCCAACAATTCATGCGGTGGCCAATCGAAATCAGATTTTCATACGTAAACCCTCCGGCGTGGTCGCATTGGACCCGGATGAACTTCGTGTGGTGTGGGAAATGCCGCCCTCGACACAGCTTCCTGCGATGGTACTGGGCAACACGAATTCCGCTGCGATCGATTTTGCACGCTGGAGTTCGGGTGTCGCGTTTTCTAACAGTGTAATCGGTTCGATTGCGGTCACGGATCGGATGGTCTTCACTGTGGAACCCAATGGGCGCGGAACGATACCGGGTGAGGACGCGGCGTCTACACCTCGTGTGAGACGCACGAACAGACCCTTTCGGTCCGGCCGATCCGTTGACACTTCGACTCGGCTGGTGGCGTATGACGTGAACACGGGTGAAAGATTATGGCATCGGGGTCGAACGCTTGATCCCAATGATTTGCTGGGAGAGGTGGAGTTCCGATCACTGCCATTGAAGGTACATGATCGTTTGTGGGTAACGTATCTTGATCGTGCCGATTTATACTTTGGCGTGTTGGATCCCAAAGATGGTTCGGTGGTTCATCGAATTTTATTGGGATCCCATCGGTCGATCGCTTCCGAACGCGGCCCGGTATTATCGCCCGCGTTTCATGAGGGTATCTTTTATATCCCTACGCATTTGGGGTTACTGTTTGCGGTGGATGCGGCAAGCTATGAAGTGCGATGGGCCAGTGAATATCGACGGCATTTGATAACCGATAAAATCGTTCGGTCCGCTCGAAGATTAAACAGACAAAACAAAGCCACGACCAGCGCGTTTTACCAAAAATCCTGGTTGGCCTCACCCCCTGTCGTAAGTCAGGGTAAGGTGTTGCTAGCGGCGATGGACACTCAGGAGCTACAGGCGTTTTCATCGGTCGATGGTGATCTGTTATGGACCGCGGATTCGGAGGATCGATATTATATCATCGGAGCGGATCAGCGCACCATCTGGCTGGGTGGTCGAGGCGTTTCTGCTTTTTCCATTACAGATGGTTCGCTCGAATGGAAGTATAACCTTGAATCGATTCCCACGGGTCAGGCGGTCTTGTCCGGATCGACAATACACATCCCCTGTGCCGATGGCCTGGTCACCATTGAGGCTAAAAGTGGCAATGTGGTCCATCAAAAAGAACTCCCCGGCAAGCAACCGCCGCTGGGTAATCTATTATGTTTTCGATCTGGCCTATATAGCCTGGACCCGGCTGGTCTACACATGTATCCCGATGTGGATCAGATTTATTCGTCTGCCCTGACGTCTTTTCAGCAGGATCCACAAAATGTTTCGATGATCATGCGGTTGGCATGGATGCAGTTGTTGCGCGACGAACCCGACAAGGCGTATGGCACCTTGAAGCAGGTAACGGCTTCCATGGCCGAGAAAAATCCAAGATGGATGGAGTCGATCGCGCAGATTCAGGTGGTTGCGTTACAGGAAATGGCCGAGAATCGGCAGGGTCAGCCTGAAGATGCCTTGTCATTTCTTGAGACAGCCAATCGTCTGGCAAGACGCCTGGAGGACAAACTGGATGTGACTCTGGCGCTGGCGAAGTTGTATCGCAGGACGGGTGATCCTGTGAAGGCCTACGAAATACTTTATGAAATCGGGATGCAGCAGGACGACTCCACGCTGGTATCCAGAGAAGATCGTGTTGAGGTAGGTGTACGTGTTGATTTGTCTGCGCGGATGCGTGAGATCGATCGAGAATTGTCTCCGCCACATCGTGAAGAATTGTCCAACAAGATGAGATCGCTGCTGGAGGGTGCCTGTGATGATCTCGATCATCCTGCGCGGGCTGGTCGCGCTCGTAAACGGCTGACTCTGATGTCTGATCTGGAGGTAGTGGGTGGTGTCGGGTCTCTGGCACTTCTGTCTCTGGCGGAATGGGAAGTTGCACATTTGCGATATGAACGTGCGGAACAATTATTAAGAGATAGCGCGCGGTGGAGCGACGACCCGGAAATATCCATCGCCTCCTGGATCAAATTATTTGAGCTTTATTCCGGTGAGAAAGTTGGCATGACGCGTAGCGCCTTACGGACATTGGATCAGCTCGATTCTCAGTACGCCCAGGTTCCGTTGCCTTTTGCGTTGTTTGCTCGCATGGGATGGAATGATTCTCTGCGTATTCAACAAGGCGTTGTCGAAGACTGGACTTCGCTGATGTATGAAGAATTGCGGATAGAAACAGATGTAAAAGTGCGCAGTGAAAAACGGGGTCGATTGATTGAGTTGGGAGACGAGCCGAACCCTTCCTGGGTTCTGACGATTCGGACACGTACCAATACGCAGGCGGAACATCCATTTGCAGCCGAGGGAGATTTACAGCGATCACTTACGTTTGCAGAGACACCAAGACTTTTTCATTTTGATGAAGAAGTGAAAGAATTGTTGGGGGATAATGTCGTCTTTCGTGCACGCGGTGATGTTTTGTATTGTCAACACGCGGCGACGGGCGCTCTGTTGTGGCAAACGACTTTACAATTACCACAGTCGTTTGAAACGGTGTTTAGCTCAAGAATGGGGAATCGGCAAAACTATCCACGACGAGCTGCGACCGACGGGCAGATCGGTATCTTCAACGGGCGTGAAGGTTTGTTCGCCGTGGGCTTGCTCACGGGAAGGCGTTTATGGGTAAAACCCTACGATGTGCCATCTGAGTTTGGATCGGAATCGTTGCGGGATCCGATCATGGCAGCGAGCCAGGGTTATTTGGCTGCGATACCACACACTGGTCGTCTTTCGATGATTCGTATCCGCGATGGGTTCAGCCTATGGCAACGCGATCTTCGTGGTGAACGTATCGCTTCAATTTCAATGACCCCTGAGGTTGTCATCACGACCGACCCTGCCTTGCAGCGGGTACATCTGTTCAATCGCAGTAACGGCAAGCTGATCAAGCGGGTACATTTCACGCAGCCTGGTACGGATGAGGTGTTGGTGGATTTGATAGAAACCCACGGGGTGTTGTGTGGGCCGGATGAAAACGCGCAATCCGATATGATCAAGGGTGTTGATCTTTCAACGGGCAAGACGCTATGGCAGATCGATGTGGATAAACCCGTGATTCAAATGTTTAAGCCCCAGGAAGGCTTTATTGGCATTGGATTGCTCGGTGGCGATGTTCGTGTGATCCGCGCCCAGTCGGGTGAGGTATTGCTGGATCATCGAATTTCAAAAATACATTCAGTGGTAGCTGGCGAAATGCTGGATGCGACGTTTATCGTCAAGGGTTTAATCAATAGAAATAAGATGAACCGGTATGAATTGATTGCCATTGATATTCCCACGGGTGAGGAACTATGGCGGCGCAAGGATGTGATCGATACCATGTCCGGTGAGTCGTCTTCCTTGTTGTATGGTCGAACCTTACCCGCGATTATTGAATATCCAGACCCTACAGACTCGCGTCGAGTTCGCTGGGGGTTGGCGATGTTTGATACCCGAGCGGGTACGATTCTTGGCGGGATAGCGGAAATCGATTCGGCACAATCCGGTGTTCGCTACAATGGGGATTTCGCGATTATGCCGGGTGCGGCTATTGTAGGTACCACAGCCGGGATTAAGACTTTTCCAATATTTATGGAAGACGAAAATACAGGGAGCGGTTTCTAATGCGCAATCCAATGTACGATGTGACTTCGCCCGCGGGGAATAGACCAGGCATGAATAGTATGAATGCGAGAATGCGAGTGATCCTCTTGATCCTGTCGCTGACGATAGCAACATCGCTACAGGCCCAGAGCGATAAGGCGAATCATCCAACCAGCCCGAATCCATCGACGGATTCATCTCAATCGGTGGGTACGCGTCGATTACCCAAAGGGATTTCACCAGAAACAGCCATCGCGATTGATCGCGGCCTGGCCTACCTGGCTCGTTCACAGGATCGACAGGGTTCGTGGTCGAATCGAAGCGGTTATGGTTCCTATCCGGTCTCGATGACTGCGTTGGCGGGGCTTGCGTTGTTGATGGACGGCAATACGACGACGCAAGGTCGATACGCACCCCAGGTGGATCGGGCTACGCGTTATTTATTGCGGTCGATTACTCCCAGCGGATTGATTGCCCGCAGTCAACACGAATCGCGACCCATGTATGGCCACGGATTTTCCATGTTATTTTTGAGTCAGCTTTATGGCATGACGGAAGATTCGCAACGCGGAAAACTGATTCACAATGTGTTGACACGCGGTGTTGAACTGACCGCTCGTGCACAAAGTCGAGCCGGTGGTTGGATTTATACTCCCAATTCACAGTCGGACGAGGGGTCGGTGACGATTACGCAGGTACAGGCACTTCGGTCGTGCAGAAATGTTGGAGTCGCGGTCCCCAAAAACGTGATTGACCAGGCGATGGATTATCTGGTGAAGTCACAAAACAGCGACGGCGGAATTAAGTATTCATTGCGTCAACCCAACGGCTCTTCGCGCGCACCGATTACTGCGGCTGCGGTTTGTTGCTGGTTTAATGCGGGGGCTTATAAAAGTCCACTGGCGCAGCGGGCGTTACAATATTGTAAGGATAATTTGATCGCAGGTGGCCGATCTCGCAGTGGGCACGATTTTTACGCGCATTTGTATTATGCCCAGGCGTTGTATATATCATCGGATTCGGATTGGGATGAGTATTTTGCACGACGACGTGATTATCTACTTCGTCAGCAACAATCGGATGGTTCGTGGTGGGGGGATGGTGTGGGTGATATCTATGGCACGGCGTTGGCGTTGGTGGTCTTACAACTGCCCTACAATCAGTTGCCGATTATGCAGCCATAACAGATTTTGGAAGTACGATTGTACAAAACGGGGATAGAGTGATACGGCAGACGTTTGATCAACAAAACGGATGGGTCGAACGTAAGAATTTATTTGGAGCAGGACATGAGTGACGAATTGAACAATAAAAGCGACCACGTCGGCGGCGACGGTGAAGTCGCTACGAATGACCTTGAAACGCTGGAGCAATTACGACAGGCGTATCGTCGCATTCGACAAGAACTGGGAAAGGTCATCATCGGGCAGAATGAAGTTGTCGATCAACTTCTGATATCTTTGTTTGCCGGTGGTCACTGTATCGTTGAAGGTGTGCCGGGACTGGCGAAGACGTTAATGATTTCGAGTTTGGCGAAATGCCTGGGATTGTCGTTTCATCGAATCCAGTTCACGCCGGACCTGATGCCTTCTGATATCACCGGTACCGAGGTGATCCAGGAAGATCGTGCGACGGGTGATCGTACGTTTAAGTTTCTTAAAGGGCCGATCTTTGCCAACGTGATCCTGGCAGATGAAATTAACCGTACCCCGCCCAAGACCCAGGCAGCCCTGCTCGAAGCGATGCAGGAGCGACAAATTACTGTCGGTGGTGAACAGCATACACTGGAGCAGCCTTTCTTTGTACTGGCTACCCAAAATCCGATCGAGCAGGAAGGTACCTATCCGCTGCCCGAAGCGCAGCAGGACCGCTTTTTGTTCAAAGTCTATATTGGATATCCTACTTACGAGGAAGAATACGACGTCGCGGATCGTACCACGAGCGAAGCGGATCCACAGATTCAAGAAGTTCTTTCTCAGGAAGAAATTCTTCGGTTTCAAAAGGTGATTCGACGCGTGCCCGCCGCTCCCGATGTCATTCGATACGCACTGGACCTGGTTCGGGCGACCCGACCCGCAGAAGAGGGTAGCACGGAATTTGTCAAAAAGATGATCAGCTGGGGAGCGGGGCCCCGTGCGGTGCAGGCGCTGTTGTTGGGTGGTAAAGTTCGCGCGGTTTTGAATGATCGCGAGTATGTAGCCATTGAAGATATTCAATCGCTGGCCCATCCGGTACTGAGACACCGAATCGTAACCAACTTTTCCGCAGAAGCGGAGGGGTATACCTCTGACCGTGTGATCGATGATCTGATCACGAACCTTGATCCTACAAGAACCAAACTGGACGACGATGAACAAATTAGCAAAGTACTTTCAGCCTGAGATTCTCAGTAAAATATCTCGATTGGAACTTCGTGCGCGCCATGTGGTTGAGGGCTTTGTCAGCGGCATGCACAAAAGCCCCTATAAGGGATTCAGCGTGGAGTTTGCCTCTCACCGGCCCTATGTGCCGGGTGATGACATTCGTCATATTGACTGGCGGGTGTATGGCAAGGCTGATCGATTTTTTATCAAGGAATACGAAGAAGAAACCAACATGCGGGTACACCTGCTGGTGGATTGTTCCGCTTCGATGGCTTATCCCGAACATGCCGGAACCGGTCGCATGACGAAATGGGATTACGCAGCCACCGTAGCTGCTTCGCTTGCGCATCTGTTGGTCTTTCAACAGGACGGTGTGGGATTGACTTTGTTTGATACGGAAATACGTAAACAACTTCCTGTTTCCTCGAATCGTGCTTCATTGGCGAGACTGGCAACGGAGATTGAGTCTAACACCCCGAAAAACAAGACCGACGTAAAAATGTTGTTGTCGCAGGTGGCAGCCAGCATTCCACGTCGAGGCATGGTCGTGATTCTCTCTGATCTGTTAACCAATGTGGATGAATTTATAGAGGGGCTGCAACGGTTTCGTCATCACCAGCATGATGTATTGGTGTTGCACATACTCGACCATGACGAGCTGGAGTTTCCCTTTGCCGATCGTACGTTGTTTGAAGGCATGGAAGAAATCGATCAGGAAGTATTGACGGATCCGCAATCGTTGCGACACAGTTACCTCGAAGGGTTGGAGGCGTTTATCAGCAAATTGCGACGGGCGTGTCTGAACCAAAAAACAGATTACTCGTTAATTTCCACCGCAGAGGGCATCGACGTCGCGCTGACAACGTTTTTATCTTCTCGTATGCACCGCCAGCGTGCCAGAGCGTAATGTGATCGTAGTTGTAATGGTTAACCGTTTTTGATGGCGGGAAAGAAAGCTTTTTGATGACAGGTTCGGTTCCAATTTTAGCGGCGTTGTTAACCCCCGCGTTGTTTTATGGCGGGATGGCGGCTATGGGTGCGCCGATTTTGATTCATCTGCTGGCACGACGTCGATTCAAACGCATTCGTTGGGCCGCGATGGAATTTCTGGTCGACGCCCAACGGCGAAATCGTCGTCGGATACGTATGGAAGAGTGGATTCTGTTGGCTCTTCGATGTCTGGCGGTCTTTCTGATCGGTATGATGGTCGCCCGACCCTTTGTGCAGCCCACCCATCTGGCTGCGGCGCTGGGCGGAACGAACCGGTCGGAACGAATCTTTCTGATCGACGATTCGTTCAGTATGGGATATCAAATCGCAGACGGTACGCTGTTCGACCAGGCAAAAAAAGGTGTACGTCACATTATCGAAACCATTCGTCGGGAGTCACCCGATGATACCGTGACACTGATACGAATGTCCGAGCCGGCGAACCCGATTGAATCGAGTACGTTTCTCAACGACACCCAGACGCAAGAGGTGTTGGAGCGGCTGGATGCGCTGAGCCCCTCTCAACAAACCATCGATCCGACGCTGGTCGTCAAGCATGTCGTTGATCTATTGGAAAAAAGTCCGGACATTACCCACGCATCCGTTTATATTCTCAGTGATTTTCAACGGCAGGATTGGATCGCAGCTCAAGGTCCGGTGGATTCGGGTAATCAGAAAAGCAGTTTATTGTCACCGTTGATGGAGTGGTCGAACAATGATCGAGGCCTGCGTGTGGTGATGATTGACGTATCACAGGAAGACGCAACCAACACCGCGATCCATGATTTGCAGATTCGTGATGGTCAATTGGTTGCGGGTACTTCCTCAATCATTCGAGCGGCTATCGAAAATCATTCGGAGGTTCAGATCGAACATCTCGAGTTGCAGGTTACGGTGGGTAACCAGATTCAACCCTCCAAGGCGTTGAAAGAATTACCCGCCCGGCAAAGCGTGGCCATGGATATGGAGGTTGAGTTTTTGAGGCCCGGATACGAAGGTGTTCGCCTTGAGTTGCCTCCGGATTCGCTCATGGTAGATAACACGAGGTACGCCGCGGTCGATGTGGTCAGCGCAATTCGAATTTTGGTTGTCAACGGTGAACCCTCTGCGGATTCGTACAACGATGAGGTTGCGTTTTTGTCAACCGCGTTGAGGCCTGAGGGTGAACTGTTCAGCGGTAACGAAGTGATCGTCGTTGATGAGACGGAGTTGGCGGATGTCAATCTCGAAGCCTATCATCTTGTCATTTTAACCAACGTATACCGAGTCAGTGAGCCTGCGGTTGATTCGATTCAACGATTCGTCAATCGTGGTGGCGGTTTGCTGATTTTTCTGGGGGATCAGGTTGACGCGGATTTGTATAACACGGTTTTGTACCGTGACGGTTTTGGGTTGTCGCCGGCGGGTTTGACCGAGGTGATACGTGCGCCGGATGCCTCGCATCTGATCA
>CBDTZI010000053.1:0-12358 GCA_965364865.1 uncultured bacterium
TTATGCAGCATACGTAACATTTCGACATCGGGCGTATCGTCGCAAAGCGTTGCGGAGAGTTCGTTGGTCTGTTCGTCGACTACCAGGCGCCAGATGCGCTGGCAGAGCTTGTACAGGCCGGGCACGTCACGCGTGTTCCACGGTTTGGAAGTTTCCAATGGACCCATGTACATTTCGTACAGGCGAAATGTGTCTGCGCCGTATTCGCCGATGATCTCATCGGGATTGACCACGTTTTTTAATGCCTTACTCATTTTGGCAATAATACGCGTGACCGGCTCGCCGCCCTCTTTCAATTCGTATTGATCTTCGCCGACCTGATTAACCTTGTCCGGGCCTACCACGAGGCCTCGTTTGTTGCGGAATGCGAAACTCTGAATCATGCCCTGGTTGAAAAGTTTTTTGAAGGGTTCGCGGGTCGAGACGCAGTTGAGATCGAACAACACTTTGTGCCAAAATCTGGCGTACAGCAGGTGCAACACCGCGTGTTCCGCACCCCCCACGTACAAATCGATCGGCATCCAATACTTTTCCGCCTCCTTGTCACAAAACTGTTCAGTGTTGTGAGGATCGATAAAACGAAGGTAATACCAGCATGATCCCGCCCATTGCGGCATGGTGTTGAGGTCGCGACGATACGACTTACCGTCACGCGTCTGATTCACCCATTCCTTGGCCCGACCCAGTGGCGGCTCGGGTAACTTTTCCGCATCGTCCGCTACGATCACCGGTTTGAAATCTTCCATCGGCGGCAGCTCAACGGGCAGTTCATCGTCGGGCAACGCAATACGGCTACCATCTTCAGCATGTATAATGGGAAACGGCTCTCCCCAATATTTTTGACGACTGAAAATCCAGTCACGCATTTTATAATTGACTGCCGCTCGACCCACGCCGTTCTGCTCAAGCCATCGCGTAATTTTTTCTTTCGCTTCGAGTGTGGATAAGCCATTGAGTTGACAACTCTCGCTCATGCAGTGGCTGCCGTTTTGATCGGTGGGTGAATTGACCGCCACACCGAGTTCAGAATAGGCTTCGTTCCAGACCTGCGGATGACGAATGTAATGGTTGATGAGCTGATCCACGCCGACTTTGTCGCGCAATACATCGTGTGTTTTACGGCTGAGTTTTTCGCTCTGCTTGCGACACTCCGAAATACTTTCCGCGAGTTCGGGGAATTGTTCTACCACCCGATCCAGACCCGCCGAAGCTTTTTCGTCCATGGAAGAGAGCATGGCATCAAGACGCTGTTCAATCCACTCTGCGGAAGGCTTGACCACCGAAATAATGGGCAGGTCATATTTGCGGGCAAATTCATAATCGCGTGAGTCCGAACCCGGTACAGCCATGATCGCGCCTGTGCCATAACCCATCAAAACATAATCCGCGACCCAGATCGAAATGCGATCGCCATTGACCGGATTGATCGCATACGCACCGGTGAACACGCCCGTTTTATCTTTATTGTCTACGGTTCGATCCAGTTCGGATCGATGGCTGGCTGTTAGAACATAGGCTTTGACCTCGTCACGTTTTTGCGGTGATGTAATCTGATCGACCAGTTCGTGTTCCGGGGCGATGACCATGTATGTTGCGCCGAACAGCGTGTCGGGCCGAGTTGTATAAACGCGGATGACGTCGGGAAAATTTTCGTAGCACAATTGCGCGGGCAACAAATCTTTCTTTTCAGCGTGATGCCACTGCCCATTTTCCACTTTCCAGTTGGAGGCCAGTGGGAACACAACCTCCGCTCCGGTGCTGCGTCCGATCCAGTTTCGCTGCATGTGCTTAATGGGTTCGGGCCAATCCACAGAATCAAGGTCGCTCACCAACCGGTCGGCGTATCTGGTGATCCGCAACATCCACTGACGAAGCGGGCGACGAAACACGGGGTGGCTGCCTCGATCGCTTCGACCATCACTATCCACTTCTTCGTTGGCCAACACTGTGCCCAGCGCCGGACACCAGTTCACCGGCACTTCATCAATATACGCCAGGCGATGATGGTCGAGCACGGTACGACGTTGTGCGTCTGATAGGTCCGACCATGCTAAACGATGGGAAGCCGATGCGTCACGAACAATTTCATGGGCGACATTTATACCCCAACGCCCTGATTCAAATTCGTCCACCAGTTTCTGAATCGGACTGGCTCGACCCACCACTTCCTGGCCGTCTCCGTCCTTCCAGACGCATTGATCGTCGAACCAGCTGTTGTACAAACGCAAAAATATCCACTGCGTAAATTTATAAAACGATACGTCGGAGGTCGCGACCTCGCGTTTCCAATCGTAACTGAATCCAAACATCTGCAGCTGTTCACGGTAGCGGTTGATGTTTTTCTTGGTCGTCACCGCCGGGTGAACGTTGTGTTCGATGGCGTATTGTTCCGCGGGCAGGCCAAAGGCGTCAAATCCCATCGGATGTAAAACATTAAACCCGCGCATCCGTTTGTACCGCGCGATGATGTCCGTTGCGCAATAACCCACCGGGTGGCCGACATGCAATCCGGAGCCGCTCGGGTAGGGGAACATGTCCAGTACATAATACTTGGGTTTATCTGTCTCCGCGTCAGGCTCACCGGGATTCAACGTACGAAAAGTTTCGTTGTCCTTCCAATACTTCTGCCACTTTGCTTCAATGGCGGTAAAATCGTATCTTCCGGTCCTTTCGGTATGCGATGAAGAATCGTTCGAGGGTTCAGAGGCGCTGGGGGTGTCTGGATTGGGTTGTTGATCAGCCATAAAAAATTACACACTCGTTGAGATTAGAAATTAATTTCGTTGGGGTGAATCACACCCGCAATCAGCCTGATGAATCAGCCATGTAAATTCTGTACGGTTTATTCTAAAGAGGCGAAGTTTACGTTGTAATAGCCGAGGATTCAAGCGAACGCCCTGTTTTCGCCAATGGTAGGGCGATTTAACCGTATATGCCACGCTTGTCCTGACACTTTTGGCCACATAGAATGAATCGTATAGCAGGACGACTTTGTATGAATCAACCCGAAAATCCAATGAGCTCTTCATCGCCTTCGGCGAACATTCCAACGCAACCTCCCAATGTTGAAGCGGACCCCTTTGGTAATCACCCCACGGAGATCGCCGCTCGGGAGGGTTTTGGGCCTTTGACTTCGCTGGCGGAGGAGATTTGGCACGGTGAATCCATCCCCTGCGTGACTTGTGGTCAGCTGGTTCGACGGGGTTGCGAGGAGTGTACCCATTGCGGCCAAAATCTCTCGCCGGAGATGCTCGAAAAAATGCTCACCCACGCTGGCCCATGGTATGTACTGGAGCATTTAAGACCCTTTCCGGGTATTTCGCTTGAGCTGATTATCCGGCAGGTACGTCGCGGGCTGATCACCGAGACCTCGATCATTCGAGGACCGTTTACTGATTATCAATGGCGGTACGCTGTGGAAACGCCTGGCATCTGTCGCTACTTCAATCGATGCTGGAGTTGTCACGCCAAAGTAAACCCCGCGGATACCTGCTGCCCGTCGTGCATGAATTATCTGTCGTCAGACAAGCCCGGGCCGCCAAACAATGGGGGTGTGCGAGTGCAGGCGTCTGCGGTTTCATCGCAAGGTGATTCTTCTGTCGATCCGTTTGACGATCTTCATATGCTCAAAGACGCGCTACATAATGTCCCTGCATCTCAAAATGTTTTTCAAAATAAAAATACCAACGCCGGTGGCATGAAAATGGGCTGGATCGCTGCGATTATTTCTATCGTGGTCATCGCCGGTTTGATTTTAGTCACGGGTCTGCGCAGTGATGCTACCAGCCCACCGTCGGACAAATCCAACGCACCAACCACAACCACGCCCAAGATCGAGCAAAACTAACTGGCCACGGTCATGGTGTTCAAACTCTAAATTTCTCAATCGCAGGAAGTCTTTTAACGATTGTACTATGATTGTCACGATCAAGGATTCTTTTGTGTAGCAAATTGACAATTGACCATGGGGTCGTTAATACATGACGGCAGCGTATAGTTCGTCATACACAGGAGTCCATGTAATGTTTTATCGAGTGAATCTCATCACGATTTCTTTGGTCACCATTCTGGGGCTCGTCGGTTGTGCAGCCCAACAGGCCGGTAAAGTGGAAACGAAGAAAAAGCCGGTTCGTGCAGACGCTACGCTGGTTGTTAAAGGCGTAACCTGCCCTGGCTGAACTTATCAACTGAAGCTTTCGGTCGAAAGCGTGGAACATGTTAAAAGGATCGGTTTTAATTTAACCAAAGGCCATGCGATGGTTGAGTTTGACGAGGGCCATTCCGCCGATCCGGTGCTGTTATGGAAAGCGGTCAAACATGCGGGGTTTACGCCGGTCAGCGTGAACATCAAGGGAAAAATTTATCGCGGTCATAAATGACCCAGAAAAATCGTAAAGGAATGTTTTGATGATGAAGAATATGAATGTTTATCGATGGGTAAAAATGATCGTACCGTGCGTGGCGCTGATATTGTCTACGGGCTGCCTGGGGCCAAACCCGCTCTTTTTTGTCACCAGCTCTGCGGTCAATGCCTCCATCATGAATCTGGTCAGTCAGTTTTTTAATAATGTTATTTTCACGGGTTAACTGCGATGGCGATCATGATGAAACATCGAACCCCGAAATGGATTTCTACGCCAAGGCAGATTTTCGCGCGGATAGTTGCAGTGATCCTGGCGATGGTTTGTACGTCTAGCCTTGCACTAGCAGGCCCGATTCACAGTGACGTTGCTTTTTCACCACGCAAGGGTGGCAGTATGCTCCGCCTGCAATTTACCTACTTTGAAGCCGACGGACGTGGTGGGGCGGTACAAAATGTTCACGGTTCGGTTGTTCGCGCCGTGTTCATTCACGGTGTCTCTGAAAAATTGGCCCTGATCGCCGCCTTTCCCTACGTCAATAAAAAGATCGATATGTTTTCAAAGAAAATGGGTCGGTTTGAAAATGCACAGGGCGGTTTTGCAGATTTCAACGTCATGCTTAAATATCGATTCTGGCAGGACGACTCCGCAGCCCGGCACACCGAGCGTTTCGCCGGATTGTTGGGGTTGAATGTACGCAGCGGCGATTCCGATCTTTCCAGCGACAGCTACGATCCCATCTTCGGCACGGTCTATTCGTGGCGACAGGATCGTCATCTTTTCGATGCGAACCTGATTTATCAAATCAACACGGGCAGCGGAGAAAACCGCCACGATCGGCTCCGGTACGATATTGCCTATTCCTATCGTTGGATTTCACCCGCCGATGACGACGAGATGGTCGACGTCTGGTATGAGTGGAATCTGATCGCGGAGCTGAACGGATATTATTTAACCGACAGCACACACGAAATTTTTCTTTCACCCGGCGTGCAATATGTGACGGAAAAGTGGGTGGGCGAATTTTCGGTTCAATTTCCCGTGGTTCAGGAATTGACCGATCAGATGTCCGAAATGGACTTCCGCATCGTTGCGGGTATTCGCATCCGGTTTTAGTGTATTATACTCTCTTCTTACTAAGGAGGGGCTGGGTGGGGATTTTGTAAGAATAGCATGCCCTCCGGGTGCCTCTGACGGCATGCTCGCCGGTGAATGTATGCTTCTTTTGTCTACAGGTATTATTGAGTCACATCCGCCGAAACTTTGTTCCGAGGGTTCGCGTTGCGCGGAGGCCGTTCCATCAGCAGGCTGGTGCGCTCAAGATCGGAAGCGCTCAACACCCGCTCAACCGCTTTTTTTGTCTGGTAAAACTCCGTGCGCCGCGTCGAGTGATACAACATGATCTGCGCATCGGGAATTTGTTTATAAATATCGGGTAAATCCAAAACATGAATGTGTTTACCCGCTCGCGCACGGTCCATGTGCTCGCGATCAAAAAATGTACACTCCAGCAAAACCGCCTGGCTCGTTTTAACAAAATCAAGATCAAGCCATTTACCCATAGCTGTGTCGCCCGAATAGGTTAATAACGGAATCTCGACCGTGTGCTCAATTTCAATCCCCGTGCGTTTCAGCGCGACCAGTTGCGGGCCGGTCTTGCCCTGATATTCTTCTTTGAGTTTGTGACGGACCTCGATCAGCGTGAAACCCAGCGCACCCGGGCAGTGCAGAACAGTAAACGGTCTGATGATCAACCCGCGACGAATTTCAACATCTTCCAGATGATCCACGCCGTAAATCTGACCCGGTGAGGGGTGCCGTTCAATGTCTGACCATATGTCCATCAGTTTCTGAATGGGTTGAGCCAGATCGCGATGGACAATGATGCGACCCGGCGACACACCGACGAAATTTCGCTGCGACAGGTAATAGGCGATGCCAGCTGCGTGGTCCATGTGGCCATGCGAGAGGCAGACATTGTCGATGGAGATAATTTCACGCGGAGCACGCCCCACGTCGAAGCAGACATTGTATTCTGGCACGGCGATGACGGTCTCCTCACCGCCGAGCGAAAAACCCGCGATTTGCATCCCGTGAAACGACTTTTTGATCATTTTGCCCATGGTTCTACCGGCATATTGTTAAACAGGGTATCTCCTGACAGCTCATTCGCCTCGCACGATCGCCGCCGGGTCGATTATTGTATCAGACCGCACAGATTAAGCGATTTGACACGCTATATCTAGCGGGGTTAGGCTTCGTCGGTAGCTTATATGTCGATTTGAGATGTTTCGCCAGCTTTGAAGTTGCGTACTAGTTTTCGGGTGGCATGCTCTCGCTTCACACAAGTGTGTTGCGTGAGCATGATGTAGCGTCGGGGTTTATCCCCGGCGAATGATTTGGCCACTCCCTTACGGTCATGGTTCGGAAAAGGTTTAGCATGGGTGAAAAAATGGGTGCCCCATTGTTCGCGTAGCGAAGGGTGGGGGACGTGCAATACTGATCAAAATATTTGTTCCTGACAAGTTAGGTGAAAAATGCTCTGTCCAGCTTGCAAATCCAGCGACAACAAGGTGATTGATTCCCGCATGACGGAAGGGGGGCTGGTGATTCGTCGCCGCCGTCACTGTCAGGAATGTAGCCGGCGGTTCACCACGAAGGAACGGCTGGAGGATGAGCTGCGAATTTCGGTCATCAAAGCTGGTGGCCATCGCGTGCCATACAATCGCGAAAACATTTTGTCGGGTGTGGATCGCGCGTGCATCAAGCTTCAGATCAAAGAGAATCAGCTTCAACAACTGGTCGATCGTGTGGAGGAGGATATTTTTTCCAATCACGATCGTGAAGTGCCATCGCAAGACATTGGCCGGTATGTGGGGAACCATCTTCGTCGTTTGCATGCCGTTGCGTATGTAAGATTTATGAGCGTGCATCGCAAATACAATTCAGTCGATGAGTTTGTGGAAGAGATCACCGACGTTCACGAACAAATCGCCAAAGACAGCCCCGAACAGCAATCGCTGTTTTAGAACAGTCTTTGTTTATCCTGAGCCGCGGGCTTTAGCCCGCGCGGGTATTCGAGGTTTGATGGTTTAACGAGCAGCGTATTTTACATCCGAGTAGTCCAGATGTTCATCGGGATAAGAGAGCTGTTTTCATACGATGGCATATCAAATGATGAGAGGCAACCGTGATTAACAAAAATGATACAAATCGAAACACGCCAAATGAGGCGCTAGCGGCGCACATCGTAATAGCCCTGCAAGCAGGAGGTTTAGCCCCCGACAATAACAAGGATTCCATCCTGTCTAAACTCGGAAACGGTAATGCAAGAGAGTCGGACTGGCGGCTTTGGGCAAAAGACATTGTACTTGCGAAGGAAAGCTCCGATGGCGACAAACCCAAGGATCGATAGAATCGTTGCCTCGAAGTTCCGCGGTGCCTCGCGTACAACTTCGCTTTCATTTGATGCATCTAAGTCGTTCGTCCTCCTGTTTGGAGAGAACGGCACAGGCAAGTCGACCATGATTGATGCAATCGACATGGTTTGCAACCAATTCGCAGGAACACTCCAAGATCGCAGTTCTGTTACTATTTCTAAACACCTTCCTACAATCGGATCTATGGCCTCCGACCTGTTCGCTGAAGTCAATGCCGATGGAAAGACATGGCGAGCGACACTCAAGGGAAGGACAATCAAAGTTACTCCAGATAGCGCGACACCCACAGTAGCAATCCTACGTCGCCATAAGGTGCTGAAGCTTGTCGAAGCCACACCTTCCGAACGTTTCAGCGAACTGAAACGTTTCATTGACGTCGACAGCGTTCAAAAAAGCGAGAATGCACTCCCCAAAGCAATCAAGGTATCAAACGAACGAATCGACGCTCGCAATTCCGAGCTCAAAACAGCCGAGGATAATCTGCAGAAGGCATTTGAAGAACAAAGAACAAATGAAGAGGAGAGGCAAACTTCGCTAGAATGGGCGAAGAACCGAGTCGGGGCCGACCTCAAGTCCCAGCAGGCTAGCTTGCGCGAACTAAAGGCCGTAGTGGATCTTCATGCAGCTGTCTTGACTCTCAATGAAGCCAAGAATGTGAGCCAAAAAGATATCGAAAATAAAAGACAGGCTCTCAACGTAATCATGAAGAAGATCGAAAAGGCTGGCACGATCGACACGAAAACCGGAATTGTACTTGTCGAATTACTGACGCAGGCGAGCAAATACTTGGTTCGCGTACCGACGAATAATGAGTGCCCAGTATGCCTACGCCCCACCGTGAGTGAAGACCTTGCAAAAGACATAAATGAGCGACTTGTCAAGATGTCCAGCCTGAAAAATCTTGCTGATGAGTGGACTACGGCGAATGAGGCTATTGCGACCGCCACGGAAACGACATGCAGGTGTTATACGAATCTGATCGACAAAGTATATGATCTTACGGTCAAGGTCCGCGATCTCGACTCGAAGCATAAGGGTACTTGGGAGTTGGACAAAGTACGTTACTCGAATTTGCTTGGTTGGTCTCAGGATCTATCGAAGGAAGTCATTGCAGAAACCGACGTTTTCATTAAGAATATTGAACCGCTAGTTACAGATTTGCATACTCGACACGAGACTCTCAACAAGCAAGTTGTCCAGCTTAGCACGATTAAACGGGATCACGACACATGCCTACGCACCAAAAAGGAAGTGACTCGAGAGATTGCTATCTGCACAACATTGGAGAAAATGCTTGCAATTGTACGCCGAGAACGAATCACATTCACTCAGATCATACTCGATGACATCGCCGACATTTGTGATGAAATGTATGCACGGATACATCCTGGGGAGTCGCTAGGCGGTGTCCGTTTTGCCCTCGATCATGAGAAGAAGGGGTCATTATTACAAACTGGACACTTTGAAGGGCACAAGGAGATTGCTCCGCAGGCGTACTTCTCTGATTCGCATTTGGACACACTCGCGTTCTGCTTTTTTGTTGCCGTGACTAAGCAGACAAAAGGGCATGATGCAATACTCGTCATCGATGACGTGTTTACTTCTGTGGACATGAATCATATTAAGCGTATTCTCGCCCTCTTGCTCGACGAGGCCGACAACTTTCACCAAGTCATTCTTGCGACTCACCAGCGGCGCTGGCTCGATTTGTTCTTAACTGAGCAAGCACCTAAGAATAAAGCCTGTATCATTGAGCTACGCGAATGGGCACTCGCTACGGGCATATGCGGTGATGAAGTGAGACCGTACCTTGATGATCTTCAGTTGAGTCTCGCAGCTCCGAAGTTGAACCGCCGTGAAGCTAGTTCTCTTTCGGGGTTCATGATCGAGGGCGTTCTCGGAGAAATGACAAAGTACCTGAAATGTTCGATCAAGCGCAATCCAAAAGACAAGTACACAGCCAACGATCTGTTGTGCAGCATGACTACTCCAGCGAAAAAGATCAAAATTTTATATGCGTCCACAAAGGAAGCCGATCCGGTTTTGATTTCCGACGGACCACCTTCTCTACATCAGATCGTTTCAGATCTGAGGGTGACACTGGACGACGTTCGAAATACCGTCGGCGACCACTTCAACTGGGACGCGGCCGACATCACAAATGAGACCATCCGTCAATTTGGTAACAATGTCGTGGCAATGTGCCAAATATTAGTATGTAAGTCTTGCGGTGGGATGGCAATTCGCGATAAGACAGCATTCCTAACATGTGGATGTGAACAACTTCAGATCGTACGTACATAAGAGGAAACTGTTCACATGTCCGAGATGACTAAACTTGAATTGATAGGGATAGGAATGAGGACTGATTCTCCGCGCAAGCTAAAGCATGCGGCTCAGGTGCGTATTCCAAGTTTGCGGGGTCGTGAGGTATCGTGCTTTGCCAAAGTCGCGCGTAGTTGGTTACACGATCGGCTTATCACCGGTCGAGAGTATAGCCGGATCGTTTCCTGTTCATTCCGGCGCCAAAGACAGCCCCGATCGGCAGTCGCTGTTAGACTATTGCAATAAATATCGGTTACAATTTGCGTAACAATGTCAGCAAAAAAAATCTATCTGAAGCGGGTATACGAACCCTTATCAAGTGACGACGGCAATCGAATTCTCGTCGACAGGCTTTGGCCTCGCGGGATTTCCAAGGACCGGGCTCAACTTGATCTCTGGCTTAAAGAAATAGCACCCTCTACAGAACTTCGTCGTTGGTTTAATCACGATCTTACAAAATGGGCCGAACTTAAAAGACGATATTTTGCGGAGCTCGCCGAAAATAACGACGCGGTTCGGATCATTACGGAAGAGATGTCTCGTGGTAAAGTGACACTGCTCTACGCCGCAAAGGATGAAGCGCATAATAATGCGGCAGCGTTAAGAGAATTCCTAAACCAATTCAAGTAAACGCCTCGAAATCCTTTTTCGATGTGAAATAGCTTTCGATGTCCTGACGGCGCTGCATCTCGTCGCTCGGCTGATTCAATCGCAGGGAATTGGTAACGACAAATAAACTGCTTACGACCATGGCGCTCGCGGCGATGATCGGATTGAGAAATCCGAACAATGCCAACCCCAGACCAACTACATTGTATGAAAAAGACCAGAACAGATTGACCTTGATGGTGCGAACCGTGGCTTGTGCGAGTTTCAACAGCGGCGGGATCGCTCGAAGATCGTTACCTAACAGACATACATCGGCGGACTCCCGCGTTAAATCCGCACCACATCCCATCGCGATCCCCACATCCGCCGCGGTTAACGCCGGACTGTCATTCAGGCCGTCCCCGATCATCGCCACCGGTCCGACTTCGTGCTTTAATCTTTCGATGTGATGCAATTTATCCTCTGGTCGAAGCTGCGAAAAAGTTTGTACGCCCAGCTGTTGTGCTATCCGATCGCCGCGTTGTTGATGATCGCCGGTTAAAACGACGATCTGAAAACCGCTTTTTCGAAGTGATGTGATCACCTGTGGCGCTTCGGGGCGAAGTTCATCTGAAAATCCAAACACACTCACCACTTTTTTGTCCACAGCCAAACAAACTATTCCCGCGCCCGAATCCATGAGACGTTGCATCGCATCACGCATCGTTGAGTCAATCGTGATACTTTCCTCTTCCATCATAGCTGCACTGCCCAATAAAACAGTGTTATTTTCGTAGTTGCCCGTCACGCCGCGACCCCACAACGTATGCAAATTTTCAATCGTTTCAGCGGTTGCTCCGCGATTTTTTGCGTAACATAGTATCGCGGCTGAATAGGGATGGTTGGAACTTCCCGCCAACCCCGATGCGATAGAAAGTAGTTTTTCCCCACCGTTTTCACTATCGACGGAAATAAAATCTGATACGGTAGCTACACCTGTCGTTAACGTCCCGGTTTTATCGAACGCGATGACGCGCACGCGTGCCAGCGATTCAATTAATTCGGTGTTGCGAAATAAAATGGATTGTGTCGCCGCCCGACCCAGTGCGATCCAGATGGCCATAGGGGTTGCGATGCCCAGTGCGCAGGGGCAGGAAATCAACAACAGCGCAAGGCCCGACATCACCGCTTCGTCCGTGGAACCTCGGCGGTAACCGCCCCAGGCGGCTACCAATGAAAGTAGAATAACCAATGGAACAAAAAATTTCGTGACTCGATCCGCGAGCCTTTCAAATCGACTTTTCATTTGCCTGGCTTCTTTCAAAATAGCGTGAAGCCTGCCCATCGTGCTCATCGCTCCAACCGCGGTTACGCGAATTTGAAGGACACCGTCCAGATTCACCGAGCCGGACTGTACAATGTCACCCGTTCTGCGATGCACAGGTGTACTTTCGCCGGTAAGCATTTGCTCGTCGATGTTGGCTCGTCCCGATTCGATTTCACCATCGGCAGCGATGGCGTCACCCGCTTTGGCAATCAGCACGTCATCTACTTGCAAATCTGTTGGCGAAAGGCGCATTTCATGACCTTCGCGAATCACATTCACCTCGTCGGGCAGCATTGAACTCAAAGATTTCACCGCCT
>CBDTZI010000054.1:0-12331 GCA_965364865.1 uncultured bacterium
GCGTTGACCAATTTAGCGACCCGTACCGGCATTGATGAAATTCGATCACTCACCTCCATTGTGAATCAAGCGGAGCGTTTTGGTACGTCGATTGCGCGTGCGCTGCGTAACCAATCCAACGTGTTGCGTGTCAGGCGGCGTCAAGCAGCTGAGGAAAAGGCGCAAAAGACGGCTGTCAAACTGATGGCTCCGCTGATTCTCTTTATCTTTCCAGCCATTATGGTGGTGTTGGCGGGTCCCGCAGCGCTGAAGATGATTGAGGCACTGAGTAATACGCCGGGTCTGCTTTGATTGATCTTCGTTGGCCTGACCGTTTTCAATAACCCATTTTCAGGCAATGATACCCTCATTGAGATGTAGTCTATTGAACTGCTAGACTTGCTATATGCTCAAGAACCCTCGTTTATCATGGCGCTGATTCCGGCACTCATGTTGGCGTAAATTCTGGATTTATTCTTCCTGTCGATATACAATACGATCGATTGAACAGCAGAGAATGATGCGCGCTGTGCTTGAAGGATGATCTGGAAAACTTGTGAACTGGGACCCCCATTACAAACCATGCCTCAGAGCGATCGAAGCGTTTCAAGTCCCCGATTCCGAAGATTCAAACCAGAAAGAGTTGGTGAATCTGGCCGATCCCACTGGACTGTCTGATGTGGTGTTGACCTTGTCCGTACCCGCATTGCACATCCTGTCGATGATGGATGGTTCGATGTCATGCGAGGCGCTGATCGAAAAATTTAACACCACCTACGATCAAACACTTTCCACCCAAACGGTCGGTACCATGATCGACCATCTGGAACAGGCGCATTTTCTTGAGGGGCCATCTTTTGAACAATTTTATCAATCCCTGGTGGATACCTATCGAACGCAACGAGTCCGTACCATGCCCCACGCCGAATCTTTAGGCATCGAGGATTCAACCGGAAAAGTTTTTGAAGAGATGCTCACTGAGGAGCCTTCTGCAAAAATTTCCAGCCCTGTCAGAGGGTTGGTGGCTCCGCACCTGGATTATCCGCGCGGTGCACCTTGTTACGCACAAGCTTATGGCCTGTTACGCGATCAACCCGTCCCGGATCGGATTATCGTTTTGGGAACGAATCATTTCGGACGTTCGACCTCGGTGGTTACGACCGGGAATGATTTTCAAACCCCGTTAGGATTGACTAAAACCGATCGTGATTTCATTAGGCGGATCGAAAAACAGTGTGGCGATCTGAGACAACACGAACTGGATCACAAAAGAGAACATTCCATCGAACTGCAGATCGCCTGGCTTCAACATATTTTTGGTGCCGGTGAATTTGAAATGGTTGCTTTCCTGTGTCACGATCCGTGCGGCTCCAACGGCACAGCCTCTTACGACGGCTGTGGTGTAGACCTGATCGATTTTACGGATGCGTTACGCGACACGATAGCACAAGACGAAAAAAAAACGCTGTTGGTAGCTGGTGCGGATTTAAGCCACGTCGGCGAGAATTTCGGCGATGCACGAAAACTGGACGATTCGTTTTTGCAGGAGGTTCGGGATCACGACCGCGAGGCGTTGAACCGGTTGGAACATCAAAGTCCCGATGCTTTTGTACAGTTTTTGCAGGAAAAAGATAATTATACCCGCATTTGTAGTGCGGGTTGTATTTTCACGTTGGCCCGGGTACTGCAGGATGCACAACCCCAATTGATGCGGTATCATCAAGCCGTGGATCAATCCACGCAAACCTGTGTGACGTGCACAGCTATGGTTTATACATGATCGACGCATGAACGAGACCTCGCTCTATCGAAAAATTATCGCCAATGAAGCTGGGTTATGGTCATGGCCCTGCCGCGGAGCGTTGCGCGCGATGGAATCGTTATATGGTTATGCTATTCATGTTCGCAATCAACGATACGATCAACAGGGCCCCGGGGCGACGCTAGCTGTTCCTGTGATCAGTGTAGGAAATATCACGGTGGGGGGTACCGGTAAAACTCCCTTCGTGATTGAGCTGGTAAAGCGGCTGGAACGAATGGGTTATAGCCCGGCTGTGGTCGCTCGTGGTTACAAGTCGGTGGACGGAACACCCAACGACGAAGAATTATTGATTCGTCAACATTGTCCCAGCGTGGTGTATGTCGCAAACAAAGATCGAATCGCTGGTGCACAATGGGCGATATCGAAATTGGGTGCAAACCTGATCGTACTGGATGACGGATTTCAACATCGACGACTGGCACGTACGATAGACGTGGTGTTGATCGACGCCACTTCTCCTTTCGGGTTTGGCCACATCTTGCCGCGCGGACTGTTGCGCGAACCGATCGAAGGGTTGCAACGAGCCGATGTGATCGTGCTTACGCGCTGTGATCAGGTATCTCAACAAACGCTGGCACAAATCGAAACAAAACTAAAAAGAATAGCTGCGGACATTCCCCTCTTGAAATGTACGCATCGAATTGCCTCAGTGACAAAACTTGATGGTGAACCCATTTCAGAACCGGTCGGTGGAAAACGTGCGCTGATTTTCGCCGGCATCGCTCAGCCGCAAAGTTTTGCGACCTCGGTCGCTTCCATGGGCGTTGACGTGGTGGCCCAGCAATGGTGGCCCGATCATCACCACTATCGCACTCGCGATATTCACGAGTTGCTGAAATCGGATCGTCATCGCCCTTACGATCTGCTCTTGACCACGCAAAAAGATGCGGTGAAGCTGGCAAAATTGAACGGTCTGGACAAGATTCAGATCGGCGTCGTCAAAATCGAAATCGACTTTATGGACAATGGGGGTACAATGTGGCAATCGGTTCTGGATCAAACATTAAAACCGGATAACAAGTGATGACTCGACCCTACAAGCCGATCGATTCCGATCGCATCAAAACTTACAGCGTCAGCAATCGTCAACACAAGACTTCTGTTGCGTCTGCGACTTCCCTGCCCGTTCCCGGGGCATCCGCAGCGGAGCTGGTCGATTCACTGCCAGATTATCTGGGAGCAAAATCGTTTCGGGCGGTCGTGGATGCGGTGGTGAAGGCGACACTATACGATCGACCGGTGGTCGCGGCCTTCGGTGCGCATGTCATCAAGGTGGGGTGTAGCCCCATTTTAATCGATTTGATTAAATGCGGCGTGATCAAAGCTATTGCGTGTAACGGTGCCTGTGCGATTCACGATATGGAACTGGCTTGTATTGGTGAAACTTCTGAAGAGGTCGCGGATACGATTCGAGACGGTTCCTTTGGCATGGTCCAGGAGACCATGGCATTTTTTGACGAAGCGATCTCACTATCTAAAAAAGATTCCATAGGTCTGGGTCAATCGGTTGGACGGTTGCTGGTGGAGCGTGATGTTCGTCACCGCGATCAGAGTATCTTTGCAGCCGCTTTTGAAGCGGGCATTCCAGCCACTGTTCATGTGGCCATCGGCACCGATACGATCCATGTTTCGGGTGGATTGGATGGAGCGGCGCTGGGTGCAGGATCCATGCACGATTTTCGTTTGATCTGTGATGTGGTTTCCGATCTGGGTGCCGACGAGAATCATAACGAGGGTGGTGATGCCGTGGGCGGCGTCTGGTTGAACATCGGGTCAGCGGTGTTGTTACCGGAAGTCTTTCTCAAAGCGGTGTCGGTTGCGCGAAATCTCGGCTCTGATCTCGACGCCATGACCACTGCGAATTTTGATATGATTCGACATTATCGTCCCTCTGCGAACGTGGTGACCAGACCGGTTTCCAAAGGTCGTGGTTTTGAAGTGATTGGCCATCACGAAATGTTACTGCCCTTATTTCGTCAGGCGATCATCGACAGGTTGGATTCAAAGAGTTAGGCGGTAGAGCGGCGCAATGAAATCACCGGCTGTATTTTTGGATCGTGACGGTACGCTCATCGAAGACACGGGTTACATCGACGACCCGGACAAAGTACAAATTCTGCCTGGTGTAGCGGATGCGCTGCGGAAACTTTCGGAGGCGGGTTATCAATTGATCATCGTTTCCAATCAGTCCGGCATTGCCCGGGGATTGTTCGACGAGGACACGCTGTCTGCCATACATGACCGTCTTGTCACCTTACTCGATCGCAAGCGGATCAAGCTGGCTGGAGCCTATTACTGTCCCTATCTCGATGGCGATGAAGCGATTGTAGAACCGTTTCGGCGAGACAGTGAACTGCGCAAACCCAAACCGGGCATGTTGTTACAGGCCGCTGGCGAGCTGGATATCGATCTGACGAAATCGTGGATGATCGGTGACGCGTCGCGCGATGTTCAGGCGGGTCAACAGGCAGGATGCCGAACCATCTTGATTCAGAAAAATAGTGCGGCCTCCCCTCAGGAGAACGCAACGGCGTTTGAGGTCAATACTTTTTCGCAGGCGGTAGACAGGGTCATTCATGAAATGAAACAAAGTAAAAACGCATCACAAAATAAAGAACATTCCGCGATCGATCCTGTAGATTCGGCTCAACCCTCGCACGAGCAGGAAGCATTGCACTTGCTGAATCGAATTCATCATCAATTGGAACGGGCCAATCGAAAAAAACGCCAACATGATTTTTCCGTATTGAGATTGTTCTCGACCCTGTTGCAGTTATTTGCAGTTGTCGCCGCGTTGTGGGGTGTGGTTGCGTTACTGAATGAACAATACCCAGCCGCCACCGCACGCTTGGTCCTGGCGTGTTTTGCGCAGTTGGCTTCGATCAGTGCTTTCGCGATCGACCGTTTTCGTTAACGATGAGAATAATCCTATCGAAAAAAAAGCGGCGAGCAGGATCTAACCTGTTCGCCGCCTAATTATTTACATCGGTTCGCAGTTTTGAATCTTCAAAGCTGCTAAGGTTATGGCAGTTACACCATAGACTTAAGACCCTTTAATGCGGTAACCTTCACCACGTTTCTTGCGGGCTTTGCTTTGAACATCATCTCTTCGCCGGTAAAGGGATTGATCCCTTTGCGAGCTTTGGTTGCGGGCTTACGAACGACCTTAATTTTCATGAGTCCTGGAACGGTAAAGACGCCGGGGCCTTTCTTCAAGTCCTTTTTGATCATCCCTGCCAGGTCATCAAAAATATTTGAAATCTGCTTGCGGGTCATTTCGTTTACTTCCGCCAACTCACCAAAGACCTCAGATTTTGTCCTTGCTTTTGCTGCCTTCGCTTTTGCTTTCTTTTTCTTAGCCATGTGTACTTCCTTTCTATATCGTATTTGCACCCATTTCCTTAGGGTTATTCGTGAAAATCTAAGGTTGTTATCGAAACGACGCAAGCGTTTTGCCCTAGAAATATAGGAAAAAAATGATTTTTTATTTTCGACCCTTTTTGCCGAGGGCTGCGACTCACGCTGAAAACATGTGACTTTGTCGAAGATCGTCCAATTTTGACGATGACTTTTTGATGCGATGGCATGCGTATTGTGATGAATTGAGTTGTAGAATGTTGAAATTTAACAGTCTGGAAAATGAGTATTCCTGTTTTCAGATTGTGGGGATGTCGTGTAACTAAATTTTGGAAAAGACGTTGAAACCCTCAAAATACCCTATTAACAGGCTAAATAATGAGGGTTGAGACGAAAACTCCGAAGAAAACAGACCGCCAGGCCCGGTAGATTCATAGTCTGGAGCGTAGTGGGGAGAACGAAAAAATCCTTTTCGTCATTCTCTATCACTCCAGTCGGCGATTACGGGAATCCACCGAGCCAGTGGCAAGGAGATTTACAGTTCGCTCGTTAAAACGAGGGGTGGTTTACGGCGGCGACGTCGTTTTTTCGGGGCGCCGGGTTTGGGCATGACCGCATCTCGGGGTTTTGCCGCTTCCGCTAGCGGAATGGCCATGGAGGCTGTCTTTGCGAACAGGTCGGCGTTGACTTCCTTCCATAATCCGTCTGCACGATTGAACACGCCACCCGATACCATAATGTTCATGGTCGGATTGACACCGATCTCCCGAATCAAATCGACCAGTTGTCGTACACCCGGAACGCCTTGTGGCTGCGTGCCATATACCATCAGCAATTGTGGTCGAAGTTGACCGACCAGACTTAGAATTTCATCGTTCGGCACACCACCGCCCAGGTAAAAAACTTCCCAACCCTGCGATTCCATCAAATCAGCGGTCATTTGGGCACCCAACTCCTCGGGTTCACCATCCGCGCACGAAATTACGATACGCTTGCCATTTGATACATTTTTGGAAAGACTCAGCTGCAACTGGTCTGCGATGGACCGATTGATTCGAGTGGCCATGTGCTCTGACGCGACGTTGATGCGGTCAGATCGAAAAAGTTTTTCAACTTTTTCCATCGCCAGCCACAGTAGTTCTTCGTATATCCTGATCGGGTTTTTCAATTCAGCCAACTTGGTCTGAACAAAATTTCGACATGCTACTCGATTGCCTGCCAATAGCTGGGGCATATACTCGTCCAACATGGTAGTTGCGGTGGGGTTTAACGTCATACTAACGCTCCTTCGTGCTTTGAACCGGGCCAGGAGTCCCTACTCTTTAGAAACAGTGGCCTCCTGCCCTGTCCTGAAACGGTCCGTCGCGTTTGAAAAGAAGTTAAGTACCGGTATTCCAGCCCGGTGATCATAGTTTGATGAAAACAGCCAAATTCATCGAAACAAGTCAATCGAAAGTTAAAATAGGTTATTTATACAACTTAGATAGCTGTGTATCGACGGTAGCGCAAAAATTTCTTGAGCGGTTTGCCTATATTTCCTATTTTTACATTTTTGACCATTGGAAATTTGATAATCTACGATTTAAGAGTGGAAATGAGGATCAGTAGAATTGATAGTGAGTGCATAAACGGCAATATATGCGCTCATATAGTACGGCTGGTCGGCAACCATGTTTTTCACACCTATATCAGGCGTTTATCAATCAACTATGAAATTTTTCTGTGAAACATCCAATCGCGGTGTTTCCGAGACAATCAGTCGTGTATGCTTTGCGCGATTGAGTTCATGACACCTATCACAGGAACTAACTATGCCCACCCACGACGAAATGTCCGATCGAATTTTTCGCACGCTGAGATCGCGCAAATACGAGCCCTCACGACTTAAAGAGCTGACTCAACTCATGCGCATCGCCCACGATGAAATGGGAGATTTTCACGCCGCATGTAAGGCGCTCATGAAAACCGGGCGTATCGTTTTGGGCAGCGGCCAAACCGTTTCACTTCCGCCCCCGTCCGGTACGGTTACGGGGACCTATCGAAGCAACCCGCGCGGATTCGGATTTGTCATTCCCGACGACCCCAACATGCACGGCGATTTATTCGTGCGCAGCAATGATTCCGGCGGTGCGATGACCGGCGACACCGTGAAAGCCAAAGTAATGAAACGCGGCTTGCGTGACGGGAAAATGAAGTACGAAGGGCTGATCGTTACGATTCTCAAACGCGGACAAAATCGATTCGTGGGCGAACTATACCATCGGGGTAAGCGCTGGTTCATCGTACCCAACGGCAACACACTGCACATGCCGATCATGGTGGGCGATCCCGGTGCGAAAGGTGCCAACGCTCACGATCAGGTTGTGGTTGAGATCACACGCTATCCATCAGACCAGAGCGAAGCTCGCGGTGTGATCGTGAAGGTGTTGGGCAAGAGCGGTGAATCTGATGTTGACACCAAAGGCATCATCGAGCAACACGGTTTTAACGAGGAGTTTGATGATGCGGTGATGAACAACGCCCGCGAAGTGACGCAGGCGTATGATCCGGATCAACTCATAGATCAGCGCGAAGACTTGCGCAAAGAAACCATTTTAACGATCGATCCGTACGACGCGCGCGACTTTGACGACGCGATTTCGCTTAAAACACTGGACAACCAGCATGTAGAACTCGGCGTACACATCGCGGACGTGTCGCATTTTGTGCGCGAGGATTCGCCGCTGGATAAAGAAGCGCATGAGCGTGCGACGAGTGTGTACCTGCCGCGAAAAGTGATCCCCATGCTGCCGGAGGTGTTATCCAACGGGGTTTGTTCGTTGCAGGAAAATGAAGATCGCGTGACCAAAAGTGTTTTCATCACCTACGACAGTAAAGCGAAAATTTGCGGCGTGCGATTCGCCAACACCGTTATCCGCTCGACGAAACGATTAACCTATGAACAGGCGACTGACATCCTGGCCGGCAAACCCGGTCAGCTGAGTTCAAAAATTGTCGACATCGTCAAACAGATGGGCAAGTTAGCCGAGCGAATTCAAAAACGTCGCGTGCGTGAGGGGATGCTTGAGCTGGACCTGCCGGAAATTGATCTGGTGTTCGACAACAAAGGAAACATCAATGGCGTGAAGCCCACCGACACTTCTTACTCGCACAAAGTGATTGAGATGTTCATGGTCGAAGCGAACGAGGCGGTCGCGCGACTTTTCGTGAAACTCAGCGTGCCCTGTTTGCGGCGAATCCACGACGAACCCGACGGGCTGCGGGCCGGTGCGTTTCAAAAATTTCTTCGAGCCGTGGGATACGATTTCCCTGACGACGGCGATCGATTTGATGTGCAGGCGCTGTTAAAAAAAGTTCGCGGCAAGGACGAATCGTACACGGTTCAAATCGCGGTCCTGCGCACCATGAGCGAAGCCGAGTATTCGCCGCGATTGATCGGCCACTATGCGCTGGCCAGTAAGGATTATTGTCATTTCACATCGCCGATTCGCCGTTATGCGGATTTGATGGTGCATCGACTGTTGGATCGGTATCACGCGGGCGAATTTTCGCTAAAGACCAAAGCCGGTGTGAAAAACGTGGCTGATACGACGGAGCTTATGGAGTTGGCGGCCCATTGCAGTTCGCAGTCGCGACAAGCGGAGGCTGCGGAGCGCGAATTGAAACAGCTGTTGATTTTGCGGCTGCTGGAGAATCGGTTGGACGACGAATTTGACGGCATCGTGACAGGTGTGGTCAACATGGGCGTTTTTGTTCAGCTTAAAGATTATCTGATCGACGGGCTGATTCGTTTTGAGCATATGTCGGAGGACTGGTGGGAGATTGACTCGTCGGGTAGTTCGGTGGTGGGGACGTCGACGGGTCAGCGGATTACGGTGGGCGATCGACTCAAGGTGCATATTCGAAGCATCCACATACCTATGCGACAGATGGAGCTGGGTTTGTCCGGGATGGTGAAGGCGAAGGGAAAGGGAAGGGCTCATACGAAGGAAAAGGCAAGAGCGAAGGGTAGTAAAAAATATCGAAAGCTGCGCGTGGGGGACACCCGGCTGGGTGGCGAGCGCGACGGGGATGCACGCGTCGTGGATGATGACAGCGCCAAAGCCACAAGTGGCTCTAAAACAAGAAGTGGCGGAAGAACCGGCAGCGGTGGGAAAACTGGTGGTGGCGGGAAAGCTGGCGGCGGCAAGAAAGGTCATCGTGGACAAGCTCCGGGTAGAAGCAGGACAAAGAAACGTGGGGAATCAGGTGGTGGAAGCAGTGGTGGAAGCACCAGCAGTCGCGGAAACATAGCAGAGGGAAAGACTGTCGGCGGAAAGACGGGCGGCGGTGGTAGCTCTTCGAGCGTTAGAAAAACCAGCAGCGGGAATACGGGTAACAGCCAAAAATCAGGCGGTGGAAAAACAAACAGCGGTAAGACAGCCAGAGGGAAGACATCCAGAGGAAAGACGTCCAGAGGGATGAATGCCGGCGGACCAACTGGCAGCGCTAAGACAGCGAGCGGTGAAAAGTCGGGCGAAGGAAAAGCTGGGAGCAGAACAACAACAGGCGAAAAGACAGGTGGCGGTAAAGCTGGCGGTGGCAAATTGACCAGTCGCAAAAAATCAGGCGGCTACCCCAAGAATAAGAGTAAAGCAAAGACCAAAGGAAAATCCACCCGCAAGCGCACCAAAAAACGACCCGGCAGCTCTAAGAAACGAAAAAAGTAGAGGATAACGACATTTCGCGACAGAATGGTGTGAACTAACCTATGGATTATGGGCTAAAATTTCTTTTATCGCAATTTCATCAAGCTGAGAAATTCTGCTTTCATCAACAAATTCGATAACAAAAACTGTTTTTAGACTACCAACAGAAGTTTGGTATTGACGAGTACCTGATATATAATGCACTGCATCTGAAGAATAGGGATGGCCATCTATATAACCTTTGGTATTTGCTTTTAACCAAAAATATTTATCACCATATTGGATAAGTGCGCTATCTTTATCGATAACCTGTACTATTTTTGGTTTCATCATAAATTTTGCAAAGACGCCTATCGCGGGTGTTATTGGATTAGTGCGTCTAACAGGAGACTTGCTGCTGCGTCCCCAATCTCTCACAGAAAACCCCCCTGTCGACGGAGGACTTGGACGATGAGTGAATCCGCATAACAAACCTCTTACCTCATATTTTTCCCTATAGATAACCAATGCAATCTCTTTTTCTGTGAGGCTGTCTATCATTATTTTACGGTTTTCTGCTTCGATTTTTGTACGTAATTTTTCCTGTAATTCCTTTTCTTTATTTTCTATATAAGACAATGGAGCACGTTCAAGATGTACTATAGCAACCAGACAGTGATTGAATATTTTGTCAAGACCTTTCTCTTTGGAGAACTTGCGGGCATCTTTAAGCATAGCTCCCTTTGTCCACTTTTGTTTTGTCTGTGAATTTGCTCGTTCTCTTAGTGTTGCTATGTGCTCTGCATCTAAGTCTGTGGTACAATTCTTGTTGAATCTCTTAACAGCCTTTTTGTATATATCGCTTTGTTTGTATCCTGCGTAATTACCAGAAGAGATCGTAGCGAAAATCAACACTCCTATCAGAAATGCAATTGCTTGTTTCATGAATTGTGCCTCATCATAATAAGTGTCTCCGTGATCAGTTGGTGCTATTTTAACGTCTTTTCCCAGAAAGCAGTACTATAATCTGAGAAATCGTACCCCCATTAACGATATGATAAACGAATATTGTCGTGAATTAATCTATTTTGCGGAGGTAATGGCTGACAACTAATGTCACCTGAATAGGGTACACTGATACCGATTAGAGTTTTGGGAAGAAACCTCCCCCAGCCCCTCCTTAGTAAGGAGGGGAGCATATCGTCGCCCATAAAGGACGGCGCTACATTTTTGTGCGAGAAAGGATACTCACGTCAGCTTGCTGCATGGCTTAGAAATTATCACCAGAATTTTTCCCTGGTAGTGAATTTCTTTTATGGTTGCCTCCGAAATCCCTCTCTGCGGCCCTGTGGTGTCTGGAGCATGTCACGGTTATCTTCCAGGATGCCTCTTAAGAGGGCTAATTCTGCGGTAATGGCAAGTAACGCATCGTTGGTATCGCCCGCCTTTACTTTCAGATCGTTCAAGTCGTTTTGCAGCTCAACGATTGCACCATCTGAACAGTCACTATCGATGATGCAGGCTGTACTGTCGTCGGAGCCTCCGGCGCATAAACCGTTCACGCAAAGATACCCCTTAAACTCTCCCTTCAGTTTGACCGTATCGTCTCTGATAGTCTTGGTGCAGGTTTCAACGGTGTCCGTCTGAGTCGATCGTATGATTTCACCGGCGAGCAGAATAATATTCTTTGTGGAATCCAGGCCGTTTTTGATTCCCACTACGAGATCTGTAACACCCTTGGATATATGGTAGGTAATTTCAAACGGAATACAGCCCGTGCTCGCGTTAAAGCCAGCAATGTCCTGATTGCAAGGGTACTTCCCGACATCTTTCACGGTCGCCAGGATTTCCGTGATAATGTTGCCGGCGATGATCACGACATCAAGGCCTACGATGATCCCGTTGAGAACCTCGGCTGCGACTAAATCGCCTCCGGGGACCGCTACTCCGGACACACACGGATCGCTGCCACTACCCGCGGTTGTAACCTGGTAACCCTGCTGTTGTGTTAACCGGATTTTTGACACAATCGATCTCAGTTCAGGCATGCGTGCTTTCTGTGCGGCGAGGCTTAGCGTAGCGCCATGAGCTGCGGAGATGCCGTCCTTCAATCGACCGATCAGTCTATCTTTGCTCTTGCCATGCTGATTATCTTTCTCAGCGCATACCCTTTCGCACATGTTCTCCTTGCGTTCGTTCACCGTCACATCGTTACCGTCCAGATCTTTCGCCTTGAAAATGTCGCATTTGTCGTTACCCAACTTGGTGGGCATATCGAGTGACATCAATCCGATGGAAGCGAGGTCCAGGTTTCCGTTCGTGTCTCGGATTGATTCAACAAAGTTGATATCCGAAAAAGGACAATTTTTTCCCTTTTTCTTATCCGCCTGGGCAGTCATCTCATTAAAATCGTCGTCCGTGTTCGTTCCCTTCACCGCTACGGCTCGTCCGTGTTCGAGTTTCAGAGATTCTATTCTAGCGCGCAGGTCCGCTTGCGTATCTTGTC
>CBDTZI010000055.1:0-12148 GCA_965364865.1 uncultured bacterium
GTCGAGCCGGGCACGGTTTCGGGTAATCCCGCCAGCAACACCGCCATTCTGGCCAGGTTTCGATTGTCTTCGCCGGCCTGGTTGGCTGCACCGAAGTAAACTTCGTCGATGATGTTGGGGTCCACGCCGGTTCTTTCGATCAGTTTGCGAATGACCAGCGCCGCCAGGTCGTCGGGTCGTACCGCGCTGATCGCGCCGCCGTATCGGCCGACGGGGGTTCGCAACGCATCGATAATGACTGCTTGTCTCATGTTATGTTCTTCGTTGAATTAGGTGTTTCATGTTTTGTGTGCCACGGACAAACTTGTTTGTCTGTGCAAAAATTTCTGAATAATCATGGACAAGCAAGCTTGTCCATGCCACCCAGTTTGTCTGTTTCGTTTACAATCCTACGTCGCATCCTTATACAACTGAGCGGCAACATATCGGTCGTCGTTTACATTGTCGTTCAGAGATTTTAACACGCCGCGCACGTTGCGATGGCCGATCTCATCCGCCCACGCCAGCGGGCCTTTGGGATAATTTGTCCCTTTCATCATGGCGATGTCAATATCGTCACTGCTGGCGATACCGTCGGAAAAGGCGAAGCCAGCTTCGTTCAAAATCGCTCCAAGAATACGGCTGAATATAAATTGTTCTGTAGAGTTCATGTCGATCGCGCCAGCTTTCATGGTAAAGCCCAGCATCGCATCCGCAAGTAATGGAGAAATATCGAAATTTTTTCGATCGAGCGAATAAGCATTGATGGGGTGTTCATGGTCGCGGTACGCAAAAAAACCACGTCCCGATTTACGACCCAGATGCCCCTGGTCAACCAGATTTTTCTGTATCGGATGAGGTGTAAAACGGGCATGACCCTCCATTTGTTGCCAGACGGAGGTACTCACCGCCAGATTGACGTCCAATCCCACCAGGTCCATCAATTCAAACGGCCCCATACGAAATCCACCATGATTTTTCATGGTCTGATCGATTTCATCTACGCCGGCGACCCCTTCATCAAGCAGCCGTAACGCTTCGAGATAAAATCCGCGGGCGACTCGGTTCACAATAAAACCGGGTGTGTCTTTGACCCGTACCGGAACCTTGCCCCATTGTTTGGCAGCCTCAAATGCGCGATCGATGTTTTCCGGACTGCTTTGATTGCCAGCGATGATTTCCACCAGCGGCATCACCGGGGCGGGGTTGAAAAAGTGCATGCCCACCACCCGCGCTGGATCAGCGACCGCCTCTGCGATTTTGCTGACGGATAGCGATGACGTATTGGTTGCGAGAAGGGTGGATGCAGGAGTCGCTTCTTCGAGTGCCTTAAAGACTTTATGTTTAATGCTCAGATTTTCGACCACCGCTTCGATGGCCAATTCGACGTCTTGAAGATGTTCAATCACGCTGCCGGTTTGAACGCGATTTAATAAATCGTCTTTTTCATCGGCGGATATTTTTCCTTTTTCGACGGAGCGTGCCAGACGTTTGGTCATCGCTTCCATGGCCTGGGTAAGTACGTCCAGATTGACATCGATCAGACGAACCGTGCATCCGTGTTTGGCGGCGAGCAGCGCAATGCCCGCGCCCATGGTTCCGGCTCCGATGACGGCGATTGTTTTCATGTTCATCTCGTAATGTGAAAATTTGACTTTACAACGAAAGGGTAGCGTATCACATCTTGAACGATTATCCAAATTTCTTTTCGGGTGTGTGAAACGTTATCGTGTTAATATGTGTCAATTAATAATAATACAAACGTGTAGGCTACCGGTATGGAATTGATGACGACTGCACCCACAGCCAGGCTTTGACCTCCGCGTTTGTCACGCCGGCCAATGTATTCGCAGATGATGATGACCATCACGACAATGGCAAACTTAAACACAATCGCCCAGACGTAACCCATTTCTGCGATGATGGCCTCGGCGACCGGGTTGGCTTCAAATCCTTCCCAGACAAAAAGTACGAGCATGGTTAACATTAAATCCAGCGCCGAAACCAACACCAGCCAGACGTACGCGTTGGGATAGCATACCTGCGGGCTGGATAGAAACGGAGGGATGTTGTTCGACGTAGGGCTTTCGTCGGGCGGTTGTGCAGGAAGTTGATCGTTCCGGTCGTTCATGGTGAATCAAACATAAAATCTTTGAGCCATTAAAAAACCCACAGGATATTACCCGTGGGCTTTGGTGATTTCAACTTGAAAGTCATAGTGTTTTAATCTTTGTCGTTGTACCGTTCTCTCTTGAGACATTATCCCTGCATAAACTCATCCGCAACGCCGACGAGTTCCTTCACGTGTTCAACGCTGTTGGTCAGCAGTTTTCGTTCGTTGTCATCGAGTTCGACCTCGATCACTTTTTCCACGCCGCCCGCACCGAGCACGCAGGGTACACCCACAAAGTAACCACCCACACCATACTCATTGTCGCAGTACGCGGCACAAGGCAGGATTCGTTTCTTATCTTTGATGATCGCCTCAGCCATCTGTATCGAACCCGCAGCCGGTGCGTAGTAAGCGCTGGTGCCCATGAGTTTGACGATTTCACCGCCGCCCATCTTGGCTCGGTCAATGATTTCGTTCAGTCGAGCTTCGGGGATTAACTGTGTCACGGGAATTCCAGAGACCGAAGTGTAACGTGGCAGAGGAACCATGTCATCACCGTGTCCGCCCATCAACAGGGCTGAGATATCTTCGACGCTGCAACTCAGCTCCATGGCGATGAAAGTTCGGTAGCGGGCGATGTCGAGGCAACCGGCTTGACCAACCACGCGGTTAGTGGGGAAGTCGGAAGTTTTCCATGCGGTGTAGACCATGGCGTCGAGCGGGTTGGATACGACGATCAAAACACTCTGTGGTGCGACCTTGACGATTTGTTTCGTAACAGAGCTTACGATTTTGACGTTGGTCTGGATGAGATCGTCGCGGCTCATACCCGGTTTTCTGGGGATGCCCGCGGTGATAATGACCACATCGCTGTCACGAGCGTGTTCATAATCGGATGTCCCGACGATGTTGGCGTCAAATCGTTCAACGGGGCCACACTGGGCGAGGTCGAGGGCTTTGCCGGCGGTTTTGTCTGCAGCATCGGGAATGTCGATCAGCACGATGTCGCCGAGTTCCTTGGCGGCCGCCCAGAATGCACAACTGGCTCCGACGTTTCCTGCTCCGATGATGGTGATTTTTGCACGTTTCATGACTCTTTCCTTATCTATAGGTGATGCAAAGTGGGTAGATCATACTCCTACTCTTTCGGCATGCTATGACAGGGCAATTCAGATGCCAACCCACAAATTTCATCCTTTCGCTCCAGTGCGATTAAATTGATCTATTCCGATCGCGGAGCCTCAGGGATTTTGATGTGATTGGGGTCGAGCAGTTCTTTCAATCGCTCCATATCGATCAGATATTCTTCCGGACCGTTGGCGGCTTCCAGCGATTCAAAGGTCCAGCCATTTTCTTGCATAAACGGGCCGACCTGGGTTCGGGCGAGTGAGGTCAGGCATCCACCGGTGTTTAATTTTTTGCCCAGATCACGGATAAACGAACGGATATAGGTTCCCCGGCCACAAGCGAGTTCAAAATCAATTTCGGGCCAATCGTATCGATGCACATGAATCCAGTAAATGTGAACCGCACGTGGTTTCAGCACAAATGTTTCGTCCTGCATAACGCGTTTGTACGCGGGAAGGCCGCCGATTTTGATCGCACTGATTTTCGGCGGGGTTTGTTGAATTTCACCCTCAAACGATTTACACGCCTGGATCAACATGTCTTGATCAGGAATTTCTGGTGTATCGACGGGGCGAATCGGGTTGTCGGAATCGAAACTGTCGCTCGTAATGTCGAGTCGGGCGGTGGCACGATAGACCTTGGGCTGATCCATAATGGATTCGACAAGTTTGGTGGCTTTGCCGTTACATAAAACGAGTACACCGGTGGCACCGGGGTCGAGCGTGCCAGCGTGTCCGCTTTTTTTCTGCC
Source organism: uncultured bacterium (assembly GCA_965364865.1). Classification (GTDB taxonomy): domain Bacteria; phylum Planctomycetota; class Phycisphaerae; order UBA1845; family UBA1845; genus CBDTZI01. Next base: position 3,971 of record CBDTZI010000055.1, read on the forward strand.
TTGTTGTTTTACGCACGCGATAGAGCGCTTTGGCGGAGGTGATGCCGGTCGGTTTGTTGAGATTGATAATGCCGTGTAAATCGTTCATTAATGGTTGGCAAATGTTGTTATTTTTTTTCCTTGAGGAGAGTAGCGGAAACTTTGGCATCTCCTTCCTCAAAAGTCAGTGTCAATGATCCGTCCAGGTTAAGTTTGGCTTTGTAATCGCGGGGGACGCTGTTGCCTTGCTGAACTTTAAGGGTGTGGCCGCCGTATTTGTATTGCCCGGTGCTGGTGTGCGTGTGACCGTCGTACGTCCAGGTCGAAGTATAATTCTGTTGTGGATCAAAAATGATTTTGTCCATGGGAAACGGTGCGCCCGGCGGATAGGTGGATACTTTGTTCCAGGTACCGGTGATGTTGCTGCAACCCGTCATGGCGAGCGAGGTCAGAATCAGTGTGCAAATGTTCAATCGGTGTTTCATCGGGGCTATTCCTGTTTTGGTTAGCTTGGGTACGAATGTATTATTAACCTTGTTTGAACCATTGTACTCTATTTTCATTAAGGTTGTTATTCGTGCGAGGGTCGCACTGTTGAGAATATCAGTGGTGAAATTCAACGATTGGTTGTCAATTCATCACCAGATGTGAGATTGTCGCGATATTTTCTCTGACCGGGTTGTAAACGGTTGTCTGGGACGTCCCGTTGCAGTTCGTAAGTAGGCCGATTATACTCATTGCGTGGTTTTCAGAGACAAACGCTGGTCTGATTAGATAAACGATGCCGATTTACGAATACATCTGTAACGAATGTGGTTGCGAATTCGAGGAGCTGGCTCGTTCAATGTCAGAATCTGGAGCTGTTCCCTGTCCAGCTTGTGAAAACAAGTTGGCCGAGCGAAAACTGAGCGTATTCGCCGCCCGCGAAAGTGATTCCTTTTCGTTCGCCATGCCTCAGGGCGGTTGCGGTCGATGTGGTGATCCAAATGGGCCTTGCTCAATGTGATTGGCCAAGCGGCGATATTTTTATAGAAAACGAAATTTTGAATTCAAAGCAGACCAACTCGATCATCAGAGCACCGATCGCCGGATTACTCACCTGGATCATTCCTGGGCTGGGTCATCTTTATCTGGGCAATCGGGTACGCGGTCTGGTCTGCATGATCACAATCACGGTGACGTTTTGGACGGGGGTCGCGATTGGCGGCGTTCAGGGCACGGTTGCTCCCTATTCTCGTAATTTATGGTTCATGGCTCAACTGGGAACCGGCGGAAATACGCTGGCGGCTTATGGGCTGCACGCGGCGGTTTCTCCCGACACCGTTCGTTCGCGACGTCCTGCGGTGGTTGGCCACTGGATGTCAACGGAGATCGGCGTTCACTACACGGGCGTGGCGGTACTGCTGAACTTATTGGTGATCCTGGATGCGCTGGCGTATGGAGGCGTATCGGAGAGTTCAAATCGGCGGCGTGATTTTCCTTCAGGTGTAACATGATATCCATCATCGCAGGTATTTTTACGAGCGGTATGATTTTAACCGGTTGGCAGCGGATGTTGTTGATGCTGCCGTTGTGTTTAAGTATTGCGACGGTTTATAAAACTCTCCGTACGGACAATCCCAAAGAACTTCCATCCGCGGTAATCGTGCTCTGGGGTACGATTGTTGTGGGTATGGGCGCGGTCGGCGTGGGATTGTGGCTGATCTTTGAGGTGTTGTTATAGCAGTTGATAAACCCGGTGATGTTGTTACGGGTTTTTTTGATAGGCGTTTTCACCCAGTACAAAAATGTTAGATTCCCATCCATGAGCGAAAACGTGACCCAACACGCTCACGATCCTATCGATCATCATGCACCCCATACACCGTCCGGCCACGCAGCCGACCATGTCGCGGAAGCGCGATTACGCGCAAGGCAGGTGCTGGCGAGCGAATCGCATCTGGGCGATGTCGATGATTGGCGACGCGCTTTGGTAAGCGCTCGCGATTCACTTATTTTCATCTGGATCACCTGGCTGACGCTTTACGGGTTCGGTCATCCACCTTTTACGGGTGTGATGTTGCTGGTGCTGGCGATTGCGTTGGCGATTTTGTTCGGCATATCTACCGCTCGATCCACCCACGCCCAAGTTGAATACTACACCTCCGAATTGGATCGGGAGCGATCCGAAATCCGCGATAATTTCGACCACGAATGCGAAGAGGTTCGGGTGTTGTATGCTGCGAAGGGTTTTGAAGAGCCATTGCTCGGTCAGATTGTGGATACGTTGACCGCAGACGATGATCGATTGCTGAAGTTGATGATGGAGGAGGAGCTGGGCCTTTCGATGAACCACATCAATCATCCATTGATTGTGGGGTTGTGGAATTTCTCCGGTGCGTTGTTGGCGGGTTGTTCGCTGGCGGTGCCGGTATTGTTTTTATCGCAACCCGCGATTCATCAATGGATGCCGGTGGGCGGAGCGGCGTTGATGGCGGTGGTTGCGTTTATTTCATCCAAAGCGACGGGTCGATCGATGATCGAATTTTTCACGGTGGGTGTCATTATGGCAATCGTCACCGGCGGTGTTGCGTATTTGTTGGCGCAATGGTTAACCCAGTGGACCGTATTTGGATTGACGGGGTCACCTCAATAAATCATGAATAGGCCATCCATCATTTCTCCAACACGTCGTGTAGTCAATCCGATTCTTATGGATGATTCCGTAATCGATATGGATGGTTCCAGCGCTCACGTTTTTTACACCTCGGGTGCGAAGTACATCGCAGAGCGGATGGAGTTAATCGTCGCAGGCAGTGCGGGCGTGTGTCTGGTCACTGCCTGGATATTGTCCATGACGCACGCGCCTGAACCTCTGGTGTCACTGTTCACTTTGTTGGCTTTTGTCATTGCGGGCGTCCCGGCGCTGGGAGATGTCTGGAGTAAAATCAGTCGATTTCGCATTGATGTCGATCTGCTGATGCTGATGGGTGCAGGATTGGCTGCGTATATCAATCGGCCTTTTGAAGGGGCGTTGCTTCTTTTTCTTTTTGCACTCTCCGGTGCGCTGGAAAGTTACGCACTCAAACGCACACAATCTGCGATTACCGCGCTGAGAAATTTATCACCCCGCGTAGCCACCCTGATTGAAGAGGGGGTAACTCGAAAGGTACCGCTTCGTCAGGTCGCGGTGGGGGCCACGATTTTGGTGAAACCCGGTGAAAAAATTCCGTTGGACGGCACCATCTCCTCGGGCAGCTCTTCGCTGGATGAATCCGCCATTACGGGTGAATCGATTCCGCGAGATTGTGCGGCGCACGATGAAGTCTACGCGGGCACGCATAATCTGAATGGCCGGCTGGAGATTCTTGTCACACGATTGGCTACGGACAGCACGCTGGCGAAGATCGTTGAACTGGTCACGGAGGCGAAGAAGCAACCCGCTCGTGCCCAACGTCTGATCGATCGGATCGGCCCGACCTATTCGGTGATCGTGATTGTGGGTTCAGTCCTGGTGGGATTTGTCGCGCATCTTGTTTTTGCGATTGAAATGAACGAGTCGATTCGGCGCAGCATTGCGGTGCTCATTACGGCGAGTCCGTGTGCGTTGATTATCGCCACGCCCGTCGCTTATCTCTCTTCCATTGCCTCGTCTGCCAAGCGTGGCATTTTAATCAAAGGCGGTGCGCATCTCGAAGTGGTAGCCAAGGCCGCCACCGTGATTTTCGATAAAACCGGTACGCTGACTTCCGGTAAGATTCGACTCACCGATGTTGACATGGAAGGTCTGGAAAAAGACGAAGTGTTAAAGTTGGCTGGGGCGATCGAAGAGTCCAGCAATCACCCACTGGCCACAGCGGTGATGAAATCGTTGCAGGAGAAAAACCTGGCGCCTTACAAGGTAGAGCAATATACTTCCAATCCGGGTGAGGGCGTTTCGGGTAGCGTACAGGGTCGAAGCGTCTGGATTGGTCGACCGGACATGATCGAAAAACATACCTCGCAAAAACTTTCGGATCCAATCCTGCAACGTGTCGAGCAGATTCGTCGTCAGGGTAAAACGGTCTCTGCGCTGGTGATCGATCAGCATGTCGGCTTGCTCGCCTTTCAGGATACCATTCGAGATCAATCCGCGGATTGTATCGCACAACTTAAACGCGACGGGATTCAACGCGTGGAGATGCTGACCGGCGATCACGATCTGATCGCAACCGAGGTCGCGTCAACATTGAAACTGGACGGTTATCTCGCGGACCTCGCACCGGAAGATAAATTATCCGCAGCCAATCAATTGCGTGAGAAATATGGTGCCATTGTTCTGGTCGGCGACGGGATTAACGATGCCCCCGCCCTGGCTCACGCGGATGTCGGGATTGCGGTGGGATCGATGGGTGCGGATGTGGCGATTGAAGCGGCGGACATCGTGCTCATGAAAGATCGGATCGACGCAGTGGCCTGGCTTTATCGCCACTCGAAAAAAACCGCGAGTATTGTGAGACAAAACCTCTCACTGGCGATCGGCGTGATTACCATTTTAAGCGTGTTCGCCGCCATGGGACACATTCCCTTGCCCCTGGCGGTGGTGGGGCACGAAGGGAGCACGGTCATCGTCGCTCTCAACGCTCTTCGTTTGCTTCGATCATCGTAAAATCATGCCATTCGTTGACGCGGTCGCGATGTATCGATACCATGCCGAATCGTTAAAATTTTCTATCGCTGATCCGTGTCGATCAAATGTAGTCGCCCGACTTCCGTCGGCATTGAATTGACGTTGAAGTAAAATATCCATCACTGCAAAGGTAAACATGACCATGTTTGAAAACTTGACTCCACCCTCCGAAGGTTCCACCATCACCATGACGTCCAGCGGCTTGAACGTCCCCGATCAGCCCATCATTCCCTTTATCGAGGGCGACGGCACGGGTCGAGATATCTGGCGCGCGTCAGCCCCGGTGTTCGATGCCGCGGTCAACAAGGCCTACAACGGACAGAAAAAGATCGTCTGGTTCGAGGTGTTCGCCGGTCAAAAATCCTACGACAAATATGGTACCTGGCTTCCCGAAGATACCATCGCAGCGTTTAAGAATTATCTGGTGGGGATTAAGGGGCCGTTGACCACACCCATTGGTGGCGGGATTCGATCGTTAAACGTCGCACTGAGACAAAAGCTTGATCTGTACACCTGTTTGCGACCGGTTCAATATTTCAAGGGCGTACCCTCGCCGGTGAAACGTCCCGAGCTGGTGAACATGGTGATCTTTCGTGAGAACACCGAAGACATCTACGCGGGCATCGAATGGGAAGCGGGTTCTCCGGAAGTGAAAAAAGTCATCGCGTTTATGCAGGACGCGATGGGCGTGACCAACATTCGATTCCCCGAAACATCGGGTCTGGGCGTCAAGCCGGTCAGCAGTGACGGCAGCAAGCGGCTGGTTCGAGCCGCGATTAATTACGCCATCGCCAACGGTCGCAAGAGTGTCACTCTGGTACACAAGGGTAACATCATGAAATACACCGAAGGTGCGTTTCGCGATTGGGGCTATGAACTAGCCGATCAGGAATTCGCCGACAAAACCTATTCGTGGTCGCGGTGGGAGAACACCAAAAAAGATCAAGGCGAAGAAGCGGCCAACACCGAACAGGAAAAAGAATTGGCAGCTGGGAAAATTCTGGTCAAAGACGCCATCGCCGACATTACATTGCAGCAGGTGTTGACCCGTCCGAAAGAATTTGAAGTCATCGCCACGCTCAACCTCAACGGTGATTATTTGTCCGATGCCCTGGCTGCTCAGGTCGGCGGGATCGGCATCGCACCCGGCGGCAACATCAACAACGACACGGGCCATGCGATTTTTGAAGCGACCCACGGCACCGCTCCCAAATACGCCGATCAGGACAAGGTCAATCCGGGCAGCGAGATTCTTTCCGGTGAGATGATGCTGCGTTACATGGGCTGGACCGAAGCAGCGGACCTGATCATTAAGGGGATAGAAGGTGCGATCGCAGCGAAAACGGTAACCTATGACTTTGAGCGACTGATGCGATCGGAAGGCGTGGACGCCAAGCTGCTTAAGTGCAGCGAGTTTGGCCAGGCCATCATTAAGCATATGGGGTAATTTTCAGAAAGTGAAGAACACAATGGTAACGCCACGACCCAACATCGATCGTGATATGGTGTCCGACTTTTGTCGCAGTCATCATATCCAGCGAATGGCCTTGTTTGGTTCGGTGTTGCGTGACGATTTCACGGCGGATAGTGACGTGGATGTATTGGTGATTTTCGAGCCGGGTACGAAAACCGGTTTTGCGTTTTTCGCGATGCAGGACGAGTTGACAGCTATCGTGGGTCACAAGGTTGATCTGAATACCCCGGGTTTTCTACACCCCCAATTTCGCGATCGTATCTTACAGGAAGCGCAGGATATCTATGTCGTATCAGGATGACGATACCCGCTTGCGCGACATGCTGGATTATGCGGTCAAAGCGGTAGATACAATCAAGGGTAAAGATCGAGCGGACCTTGATGATGATTATATATTAGCCGCTGCAATAGAGAGATTTGTTGAAATCATTGGTGAAGCCGCGAATCGAGTATCCATCTCCAAAAAAGATCAATTTCCTGAAATTTATTGGTCTCAGATTGTAGGAATGCGTAACCGGCTGATCCACGGTTACATCGCTGTAGATTATGATGTCCTCTGGGATGTTGTTCATGATGATCTGCCCGAATTAATTTCTAAATTGAAAAAAATAATTGGTTGATTATGGCTAATAGATGAATTTCCAACCTGATCATGCTATTGAGGTGTTGGAGCGGACGCCGGGGGTGTTGCGGTCGATGCTGGCTGGACTGAGTGGGCCGTGGGTGGAAAACAACTACGGCCCTGATACGTTCAGCCCGTTCGACGTGGTGGGGCATCTGATTCTCGGCGAGCGTGAAGATTGGATAAAGCGCACCGAAATCATTCTCGTTCACGGCCAAGACAAACCCTTTGAACCCTTCGACCGCTACGCGATGTACGAAGAGAGTAAGGGTAAGTCGCTGGGGGAATTGCTCGATACGTTTGAAGCGCTGCGCAAAGAAAACGTGGCTACGCTCAAGACGATGCAGATCACACCGGATAAACTCGCGCTAACGGGAACGCATCCGGAGTTGGGATCGGTTACGCTGGAGCAATTGTTAGCTACATGGGTAGCGCACGATCTGAACCACATTCATCAGATCGCCAAGTGCATGGCCTGGCAATACAAAGACGCACTCGGACCCTGGAAAGAATTTCTGGGTGTGTATAAGCCGCAGGAGTAACACCCATCCTTGATCAGATGGGGCTGGGGATGGTTATTGGGTGTGGCATGGCTAAGCCGAAGGCGCCGCCATGTTTTTGAATTTCGTTACCCCCCTCAATCCCCCCTTGTAAAGGGGGGAAGTGCAATACGACGCACTTTCGAGCGAAGAACCACCACACATTAATTATTCTTAAAAAAAGTTGCCGACGAACATCAGGCCGATGGCTATTAAAATTGCGTTGACCAGTGCGTTCGTAATAAAATCACCTATTGTCATTTTTGTCTCTCCTGGTACGTTTATTGGTTTTGATGTAATTGTTTATGGTTACGCAACAGCTATTCATACCACCCAATGATCGTCAATCAATCTGAGCCCAGAGCGCGAGCGACGGGTGTATTACCAGAATACAGGCTTACTGGCGGATCCCGATATATCGGAATCCGTGGCACCTGAATTTGGGTGATCCGTCGTTCTGCGACGATTCTACCAAACTTCAAAATCCGTCACGCCCCGTAGACCTAAAAATCGACCTTTTCCCGGTGATTTCGTTAGGAAACTTCGGTATGTTCCTCGTTGGGCACGAATCCGCTCCGCTGGGTGTTCTCGGTGATACATCGGGCGTCCATGAAATGGGTCAGATAATCGGGTGAGCCGGCTTTGACCCCCGTGCCGCTGAGTCTGAATCCCCCGAATGGCTGGGCGTCGACCTGTGAGCCGGTAATTCGGCGGTTGATGTACAAATTTCCAACCGCAAAATCACGTCTCGCCTGATCGATGTGAGCTGGGCTTCTGGAAAACAGGCCGCCGGTCAGTGCGTATCGCGTACCGTTGGCAATTTGCAACGCGTGGTCGAAATCATTGGCTCGGATCACAGCCAACACAGGGCCAAGAATTTCCTCCTGGGCGATTCGGGCATCAGAAGCTACATCGA